>CAYWBF010000364.1:0-3049 GCA_964456085.1 uncultured Eubacteriales bacterium | reverse complement strand
TGCGTCCCTTGACTTTTAAAAAAGCTTTTACGGAAGCTCCCCCACTTTCTCAAGCTTCTTAAACTAAATCTATTCCAAAAATACCATCCTATCTACCTACCAGCTTTCTACCCTAAAAATACAAGGCACGATTTAAAACTACCCAATTCCATAGGAGGAAAAGAAAATGGAGATTAACATTGTTTTTCAAATTGCGGCGGTGGGAATTTTGGTATCGGTGCTTAATCAAGTGCTTATACGTGCCGGCCGGGAGGAACAGGCTATGATGACGACCCTAGCTGGGCTTGTGGTGGTGATGTTTTGGGTGATTCAGTACATAAGCAATCTTTTCGATACAGTCCAAACCCTTTTTAACCTTTAGGAGGGAATAGACTATGGATATTGTAAAATTTGTTGCAATAGGCATAATCTCCGTGGTTCTCTCACTTACGGTAAAAAAACAATCACCCCAGTTCAGTCTTATGATTTCTATTGCAGCCAGTGTGCTGATTTTTATATTAATTCTCCCAAGGCTGGCAGAGGTGTTAGATACCTTTAAGGCTTTGGCGGAGATGATAGACGCTAATATTTCTTACATAATGATTATTTTAAAAATCATAGGCATAGCCTATATAGCCGAGTTCGGCTCCCAAATATGCATAGACGCAGGTGAAAGTGCCATAGCCTCAAAAATCGAGCTTTCCGGAAAAATTCTAATAATGTTTATTTCAACCCCTATACTTCTGTCACTGTTAGATATGATTTTCGGGATTATGCCACAGTAAAGGGGTGGAGTATACATATGAAAAAAATAATACTGCTGTTTATATTTATGTTTTGTTTTTCAACAAACGTCTACGGTGCTCATATAAATGTAGATGAGGAGTTAAATAAGCAACTTGAGCTGCTGCCTATTGAAGAAGTAAGCAGCGTGCTTAAAGGAAAAGAAACTCCCCTAGGGGACATTGATTTCAAAACCCTACTTCAAAAAGCAATTAAAGGGGAGCTTAATCTATCCTTTTCGGAAATTTTAAATTTTTTTACTACCTCCTTATTTGAGGAACTTTATGTACATGCAGCCCTTTTAAGGAATCTTCTGCTTATAGCAATACTAAGCGGACTTATTAAAACTCTTTCGGATTACTTCAAAAACAGCAGTCTTGGAGAGCTTGGCTTCTTTGTCAGCTATATAGTGCTGGTGATGTTTCTTTTTTCTTCATTTAAAATAGCAGCCGGTATAGCGGAGGATTTAATTTTAACTGTCTCCTCCATTTTGGAGGCGTGTGTGCCTCTTATGCTTAGCTTGATTGTTATGTCCGGCTACATACAGGGCGCTATGACCTTTAACCCTATTATTATGGGAGCGATTTCCCTTGTGCAGTTTGTAATAAGGGGATTTTTGCTTCCTGCTGTTTTTGCGGCGGCCACTATAGAAATTATTAACTACCTCTCCCCACAGGAGCCGCTTTCAAGATTTGCCAAGTTTATCAAAAGTGGAATATCAACTGTATTTAAAATTATTACAATTTCCATGGTGGGGATTGTTTCCTTACAACGCATAAGCGCTCCGATATTAAACAACCTACTCACACGTTCGGCAAAAAGTGTAGTTAAATCCGTGCCTGTTGTAGGAGAAATCATAACAGGTGCTTACGATACTGCCCTATACTTTGTACAGGCAGCAAAAAGCGGCGTGCTAATTGCCGTATTGCTTGTAATATTTCTAATTTGCTTTTTACCCCTGCTGAAAATTTTCTCCTTAATAATAATCTATAGGTTCACTGCGGCAATAATCGCCCCTATTTGTGACAAGCGTATTGTGGACTGCTGCGATACTATAGGCGGTTATACGAGCATGATATTTTCTATTAGTATTATCGTGGTTATTATGTTTGCCGTCATATCCATTATATTTTTGTCTTTTTGAAAAATTAAAGCAAAGGAGAAAAGCAGATGCTAACACCACTAAACGAATATATTAGATCTATAGGTTTTTTCCTTATCTTCATTACCTTCATAGGAATTATTCTTCCGGGAAGCAAGTTTAAAAACTACATAAACCTAATCCTAGGGCTGGTGCTTATAATAATTATCCTTAATCCCCTCACCCTTATATTAAGAGCGGCAGACAACAAGGAGCTTAACGCCTTTAATCTACTCCCAGACACCTTTAACTCCATAACCTATCAAGAAGAAGGCGAATACTACAGCCAAAAGCAACGTGAGCTTATAGAAGCAAACCTTAACCATCAGCTTAAGCCCCAAATTTCCGGACTTCTTGAAGCAGAGGGTTATGAAGTGACAGATGTAACAGCTACTTTAAACGACGACCTTTCCCAAATAGCTTCCCTCACCCTATCCCTCACCCAATTAGAAGAAAAAAAAGGGTTCATAAGAATTGAGAAGATTGAACCTGTAAATATAAACGTTAAGGGCGAAGCGGCAGAAAAAATCGATTCTGAGGAAATTTTTTTAAAAAATATAATTTCTGACTTCTATAATTTGCCGGAGGAAAATATATATATAAGTGTACGGAAGAAAAAAGAGAGGTGAGGTACTTGGAAAAGCTTAAAGAAATTTTCAAGGACAAGGAAAAAAAAGGAATTAACAAGGTTTTTGTGCTGTTTACAATAGGAACGGTGCTTCTTATTTTAGGGGGCGGTATGTTTAAAAGCCAAAAGCCGGCATTAACCCTAGCCGATGGGGCGAGCAAGATACCCGTAGCTGAAGCTTCGGAGCTTTCCCTCGACAACTACGAAAAGGAGCTGGAAAAAAGGCTGGAAACTGCCTTAGGTCAGGTTCACGGCGTTGGGCAGGTTAAGGTTATGCTAACTTTGGAAAGCGGGAGGGAGATAATTGTTGGAGAAGACGTAGCCATTGATGAACAAATAACCAAGGAAGCCGACAAGGACGGTGGAATAAGAGAGGTTTCAAGAAAAAACGAAAGCAGTAAAAAAATAATTATCTCCTCGGCAGGAGGAAGCAAGCCGCTGATAATAAAGGAAATGGAGCCGAAAATCGAAGGCGTAATTATTGTGGCGGCAGGCGGCGGTGATGTAAACATAAAGGC
>CAYWBF010000363.1:0-3052 GCA_964456085.1 uncultured Eubacteriales bacterium | reverse complement strand
ACATTCTGTCTAGGGCTATGTATGCTCATAACCTATGCGGTGCTAAACGATATGCGCACATTCATGCATATAGGCTTCTTTTATCTGTCATGCTTCGCCCTTGTAGTTGGGTTTTGGGATTTGCATAGGTTCGGCACCCTTTCCTTTTTTACTCATCTTCCCCTTTTATTTAATTTGACAGACTCTATCTGTACAACGTTAATGCCTGTATTTGGCTTAGCATTTATGATTACCATTGTTAATGGCAAATCTCGAGTATTATTGACTGCCGCTCAGTTTTTATCAGTTGGGGTAGCTATGTTATATGTACCCATTATACTCCTTGGCATAGCCGACCCCTTTGAAATTCAGCAGGTATTAAATATCCCTATAACACTTTTGGCAGATGCAGTTATCATACTAAGCATTATACATGAAAACATATATAACAAAAGCAATTGTGCAAGGCTAATGCTTTTTTCTGTAATCATTGTCTGCGTAGGTTCATTATTTGATACCATCAATTATGTTGTGTTTTCAAATCCCCTAAACCTTGTGTTTCCTATATCTTTTTTGTTGTTTATTATTGGGCAGCTTATTTTCTTTGTAAAATTATATAACACTAATTCCCAAAGTGCTGCAGAGGCTCAAAGGCTAAAAAATGAGCTTATACAAAACAAGATCGCCATAATGCTGTCTCAAATAGGCCCTCATTTTTTGTTTAACAGCCTTGAAGCCATAAGTGACCTTTGCGACACAGAGCCACAGGCTGCCAAGGAATCAGCCAGGGTTTTTGCAAAGTATTTACGAAATAATTTGGATGTGTTATCTGACAACGAGCTAATACCCTTTCAAAAGGAGCTTGCTCATATTAAGCAGTATGTGTTTTTAGAAATCATGCGCTTTGGGGAAGATGTTAAGGTTGAATATAACATAGAGATACTGGATTTTTTTCTTCCTACACTCACAGTTGAGCCGCTTGTGGAAAATGCTATTGACCATGGCATTATTGAGCGTGAGGACGGCGGTACAGTTATTATCAAAACCTATGAGACGGCAGAGGATTTTGTTATTGTGGTGAGCGACAACGGTGTTGGCTTTGATGTAAACACCTTACCCGGCGTTGGAAATGCGCATGTAGGCATTAATAATGTAAGAGCACGTCTTGAAGCCCAATGCGGCGGACGGTTACATATAGAAAGCAAAATCGGCGTAGGAACAACTGCCACCGTAACTATACCTAAAAGGAGGAATCAATAGTGAAAATCATTGCTGTTGATGACGAGCGGCACGCCTTAAACAATATTTTGAGTGTGTTATCAACCCTTTCGCTAGTGAAAGAGTCCCACGGTTTTTTAAAGCCCAGCCAGGCGTTGGAGTTTATCAAGGACAATAATGTAGATGTAGCGCTGTTGGATATAAAAATGCGTGGCATGAGTGGGTTGGAGCTGGCTTATCATATTAAAAACATCAGCCCTAATACAGCTGTTATTTTTACTACAGGATATAAGCGCTATGCCTATGATGCTATAAAGCTTAAGGCAGACGGCTATATATTAAAGCCAGTTACAGCGTCGGAGCTGCTCCTTGAGTTGGAAGGGTTAAATAATCTGCAAGCCTCTTCGGAGAAAAACAGGATACGGGTTCAAACCTTCGGAAATTTTGATGTATTTGTTGACGGTAAGCCGGTTACCTTTAGCCGCTCACGGAGTAAGGAGCTGCTTGCCTATCTTGTTCATAAGGAAGGCACAGGTATAAACAAAGCCGAGCTGGCGGCGGTGCTTTGGGAGGATAAGGAATATTCCCGTAGTATTCAGCAACAGCTACAGGTTTTGATTTCCGAAATGATAAAATCCTTAAAAGCTGTTAGCGCTGAAAAAATGGTCATAAGAGAATTTAATAATCTTTGCGCTGACACACGGCAGTTTGTGTGCGACAGCTATGGCTTTGAAAACTGGGATATTAATGCTATTAATGCTTACAAAGGCGAATATATGGCACAGTATAGCTGGGCAGAATTTAAGCTGGGATATTTTGAACGGCATTTTCAGCGGATAAGCGCTATAAAGGAGTAAGGGAAATTTTTATTGACAACTAATTACTAAAATGATAAATATAAGCTTAGGCAGGCTGGTTTATATGGCGCTGCAAAAAAATATATAGGGGGAAATGCTGTGTACTTTTCACATATTAATTACAAAGAGGACTGTAAGAGAGTGCTTCATCCTGCTATCGGCAAGGCGCTGGATTATATTGCAGGGCAAAACTTGGAGGAGCTTGCGCCGGGGAGCTACGAGATTGACGGCAAGAACATGTACATGATGCTTAACCATACTTCAACAAAGCTGGTTGAGGAAGGCAGGCCCGAGATTCACAAAAAATATATTGACCTTCAATATTTAGTGAAAGGCTCGGAGATTATCGGCTGCGGTTGTTTGAATGATGAGGATAAGATTACTGAGGATCGTTTAGAGGAAAAGGACATCGCATTTCTTGGAAGTTGTAAAAATGAAGTTTTCCTAAAGCTTGAGCCGGGTAATTATGCTTTATTTTTTCCAAACGATATTCACAGGCCGAGCTGCGGAGAAGTTAAGGGAGAACCTTTAGTTAAGGCTATTGTTAAAATCAGTGTGGATTTACTTAAATAATTTGAGATATAAAAAAACCATTAAAACCTCAATCACAGGTTTTAATGGTTTTTTTGTTGGAATTAGATTTTTTCTACGGTCAGCTTGTTTTCTGCTATGGAAACAACCACCTCACCGGGCTGGCTGCTGTCTAATCCTCCATAAAGCATAAGCTCAACCAATTTTTTCTTTACTTCGTTATCTACAAGGCGAATTATTTCTCTTGCGCCATACTCCTTTGACAATCCTTTTTCTGCTATATGCTCTAGTGCTTCCGTTGTTATGGTTAGCTTTAAATTTTTCTGGGATACACGTTGGGATAGGGCATTGACCGCTTTTTTTGTGATTTCCCTTGCCATATCTACGGTTATGCTGCTGAAGGTTACTATTGCGTCCAGCCGGTTTCTAAATTCCGGGGAGAATATTCTGTTGACCTCGTCTTTAAT
>CAYWBF010000362.1:0-3059 GCA_964456085.1 uncultured Eubacteriales bacterium | reverse complement strand
GTAAACGCTTGGGGTATTGACGTTCAAAATCGTTGCTGTACATGTATTTCTGCTATGAAGATTGCCCGTGATATGCTTGTGGCTGATGATGAAATCAACACCATCATGGTAGTAGGCGGCTATAGAAACGGCGATTTTGTAAATTTCGAGGACCCTCTTTGCTCCATAATGTATAACCTTTCCGCAGGCGGCGGGGCAATAATCCTTAAGAAGAACTACAATAAGAATTTGCTTTTGGCTTCTCATGTTATTGCTGACGGCTCCTTATCCCGTACTGCTGCTGTAGAAATCGGCGGTATTCTTAACCCTATAACCCAAGATAACCTTGATGTAGCATACAAGTCACTTCGTTTATTAGATCCAGAATTTATGAAGGATAGACTTAACAAGGTTTCAGCTCCAAACTGGGTAGAATGTATTAAAAAATCTCTTATAAAAGCCAATCTTGAGCTTAGCGATATTAATTATCTTGCTATGCTTCATGTAAAACGCTCTGGGCATTTGGGTATGCTTAATGATTTGGGACTTAAGGAAGATGAATCCATTTATCTTGAGGATTACGGTCATATTGGACAGATTGACCAGATTCTTTCTCTTAAGCTTGCTCTTGACCAAGGCAAGGTTAAGGACGGCAGCAATGTTTGTATGCTTGCCGCTGGTATTGGCTATGTATGGGCTGCAAATATTATTAGGTGGGGTAACTAATTGACGATATGATATTTTTTTGCTAAATATTTAATTAAGGAGTTGTGCTTAATGTCTTATAAAGATAAGGTTATTAGTATTGAACAAGCGCTTAACTTGGTAAAATCGGGGGATTATATCGTTTCCGGCACTGGTGCCAACGAAGCCTTTTTATTTTTTACAAATTTGCATAATGCAGTACCAAGAGTTACTGATGTAATGGTTTCAAATTGTATGCCGCTGCGTAACTATGACTACTTCATGAAGGACGAGTACAAAGAGCATTTTACTACAGAGTCTTGGTTTTATAGCGACTCCCTTCGCAAGAGATTTAAGGCTGGTAACATCTCTTATATTCCAAACCATTTACATCTTGGCTACTCAAAGAGGGTATTTCATAAACAGCCTAATATTTTCGTAAGCGCTGCTTCAATGCCTGACAAGCATGGATATATTTCTCTTTCTCTAAGCAACATTATGGAAAAGAGTATGATTCGTAAGGCAGACATAACGATCTTAGAGATTAACCCAAAAATGCCAAGAACCTTTGGTGATTTGATTGTACATTATTCAGAGATAGACTACCTTATTGAAGCAGACTATGCTCCTCCTATATTCCCCGAAGGGGATTTCACAGAGAACGACAGGCTAATCGGTAACTTTATTGCAGACTATATTAACGACGGTGACTGCTTACAGCTTGGAATCGGCGGTATTCCTAACGCCATTGCCGCCGCCCTTACAAACAAAAAGCACCTCGGCATACATACAGAGATGCTTACTACAGGTCTAGCTAGGCTTGCAAAAATGGGCGTTGTAGATAATTCACTTAAAACCTTGCACAACGGATTGTCTGTGGCTACCTTTGCCTTAGGCACAGAGGAGCTTTACGAGTATGTTGACGACAATCCTTCTGTGGCTATATTTGACGGCGCTTATGTTAATGACCCTTATGTAATAGGCAAAAATGATAATCAGGTGTCCATAAACTCCACTATTGAGGTTGATTTAACAGGGCAGTGCTGCTCCGAGAGCATGGGCTCTACCCATTTTAGCGGAACTGGTGGGCAGGCTGATACTGCCATAGGCGCACAAAACGCCAAAAACGGACGTTCCTTCATTGCCTTATACTCCACTGCTATGGTAAAGAATCCCCAAACAGGTGAACGTGAAGAGGTTTCTAAAATCGTGCCTATGCTTAAGCAAGGCGCAGCAGTTTCCTTATCAAGAAATGACACTGACTACGTTGTGACAGAGTATGGTGTTGCTTCACTTAGAGGCACTTCTATTAAAGATCGTGTTAAAGCGCTTATTAACATTGCTCATCCAAAGTTTAGAGACGAGCTTTTACACCAGGCTAAGCAATGCAATATTATAGTTTAGGATTGGAGAGAGATTAGGTGGCTAAGTTTTTATTTAAGGATAAAAATATTTATTATACAGATACAGGTGAGGGGAAGCCGATTATTTTGCTTAACGGCATTATGATGTCTACAGCAAGCTGGAAGATATTTGAGCCGGAGCTTTTGAAAAATAACCGCCTTATACTTGTAGATATGCTTGACCAAGGTCAAAGCGATAAAATGACAGAGGACTTTGACATTAGGTTACAGGCAGAGGTAATAAAGGCATTGTGTGATGAGCTTAAGCTTACTAAGGCAAATATTGTGGGAGCTTCCTACGGCGGCGAGGTTGCACAGCATTTTGCGGCAAACTATCCTGAGTATGTGGAGAAGCTTGTTTTGTTTAACACTGTTGCCCGTACAAACAAAACTATGCAGGAGATTTCCCAGGCGTGGAATTTAGCTGTAGTTAGTCCGGAGGCTTATTACTACACTACAATCCCTACTATTTACTCTACAAAATTCTTTGAGGAAAACTATGAGTGGATGGAGGCTCGTAAGAAGCTTCTTACTGCAACGGCGTTTGCCAATAAGGATTTCCTTGACAGCATGGTTAGACTTACTAAAAGCGCTAATCATCATGATACCATAGATATTTTGCACAAAATTACTGCGCCTACCCTTGTTGTGGGTGCAGAGGATGATTTGCTTACTCCCCTTGTTGAGCAAAAGCTTATTCATCAGCACATAAAGGGCAGTGAGCTGGTTATTGTACCTGGCTGTGGTCATGCGCTGCCTTATGAGAAGCCTATGATGTTTGTTAGTCTTATTTTGGGGTTTGTTAATTTGGATCAAACTGCGTATACGTTATAATAAAAAAACGCCCTCTGGGGCGTTTTTTTATTTGTGGCTACTTTCCTCCAGCTCCATATGTCAAGTGCTTATTTTAGTTTTTATAAAAATTTTATTGTCAGCTTATATAGGAAAAAAAAAATCACAACAAACAACAATCTCACAAAACAAACAAACAAA
>CAYWBF010000361.1:0-3073 GCA_964456085.1 uncultured Eubacteriales bacterium | reverse complement strand
CGAAAACATAAAAAATCAGTCTAAAGACTAAGCTGCCTTCAAAATATCGACGCAACCCAGCAATAAACTTCTCATAGGCATAGAAAATTTGTTTGCTTATAAATTTTTCTCTTAAATAATCCAAAGCCTTAAATGGAAAATTCAACAAGCTTTCGGTGAAGCTTTGCCCACCCTCCTCCTTGACAGGCTTTGACAAAAATTCCACAAAAAAGCTGCCGGAGAAAGCCCACGAAAAAAAGCTCATTATTCCGTCAATAAGACGGAAAAATAAGCTGTTGTCCATTAATATTTTAATTTTTCTCCATAGGCTGATTATTCCTTGATCCAAAAAAATCACATCCGTCCGCTATCCAAGTATTGTATACTGGCCTTTAATTATAAACCAAGCATCCTCAGTAGTTTTAACCCCTCTGCCGTCGGCTCTTGGGGTAATTAAAATATGGTTCTTTGATATAGGGGTGTTGTTAAGCAGCTCTTGTCCAGTAGTTGCATCAACCAAACCATTTTCAACCGCTGTGTAGCAAATCGCAGAGCCGCTTCGTAAAATTATTTCGCAGCCCTCATCGCCGATAATGATTTGACCCTTTGATGCGCTGACGGGAACGTATTTGTCCCCTGCCCCGCCTTTTAGCTTGTCGCCGTAAAGATATTCCACTTGAGCCATAACGTCTGTTACTACAGAATCCACGTCAACCTTACCGTTCTGACCTGTTCCTGAGGAAACAGTGTTGTACAGTGCGGCTACCTTGTCGTCAACGTAGCTTTTTGTAACAAGGGGGTCGGCAGAGCTGCCTGCCGTCCCCGCTGCATAGCTAAGATTTGAAAACAGTCTTCCGGCAAAAATCAACGCAAGAAGAACAGCTATTACTATTTTTTCCTTATTAAGCTTAAATATTGAATTCATTTAAGCCTCCTTTGCGGCCAGCTTCTTTCTTGAAAGTCTTTCTTTAAATCCGTTAAAGGTTAGATAAAGCGACGGTATAAGCACAAGCGTAACTAATGTAGATAACAATAGACCAAATACTACCACAGTAGCAAGACCCTGCATAAGCTCTGCTCCAGCGGCGGTAGATACCATCATAGGAAGCAAGCCAAGTACCGTAGTCAATGTAGACATGAGTATAGGACGAAGCCTTACCGGCCCTGCGGTTAAAAGCGCATCCTTAACAGCCATGCCTCTCTCACGAATAAGCAGGTTTGCATAGTCAATAAGAACTATGGCGTTGTTAATAACCACACCGGAAAGCATAATCATACCAAGCAAGCCTGTAACATTAAGCGACCTGCCCATAACAAACAGACCGAATATTCCGCCTGTAAGAGCGATTGGTATGGAGAACATAACGATAAACGGATAAACAAAGGATTCAAACTCCGCAGCCATAATCATGTAAACTATAGCGATAGCCATAAGAAGAGCAAGCATAAGGCTGGCAAAGGTTTCGTTCATCTGCTGACCAGAGCCGGTAAATTCCCAGCTGTAGCCTGATGGGAAAATATATTGGGTAAGCTTTTCCTTCAGCTCATTTTGAACAGAGTTCAAATCCCTACCGTCAAGAGTTGCGGAAACAGACACATACTTAGACTGGTTTTCCCTTGCAATGGAAACAGGCTGCTTCACCACAGTAATATCTGCAATTTCATATAAAGGCACAGGCACACCAGATGGTGATGGAATTAGAATGTTTTCTATATCAGTAATAAAATCGAAGGTTTCTTTTTCTTGACGTACCCTAATGTCGTACTCAGTGCCATCTATTTTAAACTTTGTAGCAACAGTACCTTGTACTGCCGTATTAATAAGACTTGAAACAGAGGAAGCAGTAATTCCGTAGCTGGAAGCCTTTACTCTGTTAATTTTTATAATAGCCTCGGGAGAAGCGTTGGCAACAGAGGTTTTAACATCTCTTGTGCCGGATATTTCGGAAATCATTTTTTTGAAGTCGTTAGATAACACCTTCAATTCCTCAATATCATCGCCCTTTATGGCAATAGACAAACCACTTCCGCCATAACCGCCCATAGAATTACTCATTGCTGCGGCTTCAAATTCTCCACCTGGTATAAGCTTAACCTTTTCGGAAAGCACACTAGCAATTTGCTGTGAGGAACGGCTTCTAAGAGACTTATCAACAAGCTTGATTTGAACGTTTGCTCTTTCCGAGCCGCCGGAGTTAAAGCTCCTATTGCCACCGGAGCCTACGGAAACAGTATAAAAGTCAATCTCTTCAATACCTTCCAAGGTTTTTACAGCTTCATCAGCAAGCTTTTGGGTTTCCGTCAAAAGAGTGCCGTTTGGAGCCTTTATGCTTATGCTAATGTAGCCCTCGTCAGTTTCCGGCATAAATTCCATTCCGATTAAAGGAAGGGTAGCAAAGGTTAAAACAACAAACAACAATGTAACGGCATAGGTTGATTTTCTTTTTCTTAAAGCTAGGCCTAGAAGTTTTCTGTAGATCGCCTCAATTTTTGAAAGAGTTTTTCCTACTAAATCCATAACTCCTCTTAGTAAGCTGCCTCTTTTGGCTTTGCGTTCCACTTTAAGCAATACGGAAGAAGCCATAGGCACAAAGGTCAATGCTACAACAAGAGATGATAAAAGAGAAAATGAAATCGTAAGAGAAAGCTCGTTAAAGATTTGAGCCGCCAAACCACCAGAAAATGTAATCGGCAAAAATACGGCAATTGTTGTAAATGTAGAGGTAGCAACGGACATTGAAACCTCTTTTGCTCCCACAATGGCAGCCTCAATACGGTCGCAGCCCTCCTCTATCTTACGGAAAATACTTTCCAGCACAACGATGGAGTTGTCAACCAACATACCGATACCCAAGGTAAAACCACCAAGTGACATCATGTTAAGTGTGATGTTGGAGTAATACATTAGGGTAAAGGTTGCTATAATGGAAACTGGCATCGCCACCGCAATTATTAATGTAGAGCGAATGTTCCTTAAGAAAAGATAAAGCACAAGCACTGCCAAGAATCCGCCGTACAATGCGGAGGATGACACTGTGGACAGGGACACTCTAATGTAGTCTGCCGGATCTATTAGCGTATTAACAACTATGTC
>CAYWBF010000360.1:0-3079 GCA_964456085.1 uncultured Eubacteriales bacterium | reverse complement strand
AAAAACTTTTTTTGCCCTTGAAAAAAGTTTTTCCCTCCTTTCTCCCAATTTCCCCGGCTTCAAGCAGATTAAGTATATATGCTGCAGTAAAATCAAATTATTTGAAAGGCGGTAAATCTATGTCTATGGGAAATATCATAGTAGGCCAATCCGGTGGCCCTACGGCAGTTATTAACGCAAGCCTGGTAGGAGTTTACAAGACAGCAAGGGATAGAGGCGCAAATAAGATTTATGGCATGGTTAACGGCATCGAAGGCTTTCTAAAAGGCCGTTACGTCGATATGTCAGAACACATCAAGACCGACCTGGATATTGAGCTTTTAAAACGTACCCCTTCCTCCTTTTTAAGCTCCTGCAGATTTAAACTCCCCGATATAGCAGACAACGAAAGAATCTACGAGGATATATTCGCTAAGCTTAAAGAGTTAGATATACAATACTTTTTCTATGTAGGCGGCAACGACTCCATGGACACTATTAAAAAACTTACTTCCTACGCAAAGGACAAAAACTACAACATAAGCTTTATGGGCGTTCCTAAGACCATAGACAACGACCTGGCTGTAACAGACCATACCCCCGGCTTCGGCAGCGCAGCAAAATTCATCGGCTCCATATTTAAGGAAATAATCCGTGACGGCTTGGTGTACGGCACAAACCAAGTAACTATAGTAGAAACTATGGGCAGAAACGCAGGCTGGCTTACAGCAGCAGCCGCCCTTTCAAAAGGCGAGGACTGCGAAGGCCCTAACATGCTTCTCCTTCCCGAAACTGACTTTGACTTAGACAGCTTCCTTGACAAAATGGCAAGACTTAACAAGCCTAACACCTCTATTGTAGTAGCTGTTTCCGAGGGCTTAAAAATGGCTGACGGCCGCTACGTTTGCGAAATACTAGACACAGTTAAAATGACTGACTCATTTGGACATAAATCCCTAGGTGGCACAGCCTTCGCCCTTTCAGATATAATTTCAAGAAAATTCAAGTGCAAAACAAGACCTATCGAGCTTTCCACCTTGCAAAGATGTGCTTCACACATGGTTTCCAGAGTGGATATTACCGAGGCATACCAAGCAGGCGGTCAGGCAGTAAAGGCAGCCTTCTCCGGCGAAACTGGTCGTGTGGTAATTTTTGTACGTACCTCCGACGACCCATACACTATCGCTATGGAAACAGTGGGCGTTGAAAAGATTGCTAATATAGAAAAAAAGGTTCCCCTTGAGTGGATTACCGAGGGTGGTACATATGTTGCTAAGGAGCTTTTGGACTATATGCGCCCGCTTATACAGGCAGAGCTTTCACCTATTATGGTAGACGGACTACCAAGGCATATTGTACTAAAGTATGACAAATAAGGAGATATTCAGATGAATTTTAAAAAATACCGTCCCTTCCCCCCCCTAAACCTTAAAGACAGAAAATGGCCAGAAAAGCAGATTACAGCTGCGCCTATATGGTGCAGCGTTGACCTGCGTGACGGCAATCAGGCACTTGAAACGCCTATGAACCTGGAGCAAAAGGTTAGGTTTTTTAAGCTACTCCACAAAATCGGCTTTAAGGAAATAGAGGTAGGGTTTCCTGCAGCCTCCGAAACAGAATTTATTTTTACCAGAACCCTTATAGAGGAAGGCTTAATCCCGGAGGATGTTGTTATTCAGGTTTTAACCCAGGCAAGGGAGCAAATAATTGAAAAAACCTTCGAGGCTCTGCAGGGTGTAAAAAAATGTGTTGTTCACCTCTACAATTCAACCTCAACCTTACAAAGGGACGTTGTTTTTAATAAATCCCAAAAGGAAATAATCGACCTAGCCGTTGAAGGGGCAACCCTTGTAAAGGAGCTTGCCAAAAAATACGGCGAGGAACGGTTTTTGTTTGAATATTCGCCGGAAAGCTTCACGGGGACAGAAGTGGACTTTGCCGTGGAAATATCCAACGCAGTTTTGGATATTTGGCAGCCCACACCTGACAAAAAAGTTATTCTTAACCTCCCCAGCACTGTAGAGCTTTCCTCACCCAATATTTACGCCGACCAGATTGAGTACTGCTGCAAAAATATAAATCACAGGGAAAACGTTATTATAAGTGTTCACCCTCATAACGATAGAGGTTGTGCCGTAGCCGCCGCCGAGCTTAGCCTGCTTGCAGGTGCAGACAGAATAGAGGGCACTCTTTTCGGAAACGGCGAGCGCACAGGCAACGTGGACATTGTAACCCTTGCCATGAATCTATACTCCCACGGCATTGACCCAATGCTTGACTTTTCAAGCATTGACAGCTTAGTGGATATTTATGAAAAATCCACCGGGCTAAAGGTACATCAAAGACACCCTTATGCAGGTTCCTTAGTATACACTGCATTTTCCGGCTCACACCAAGATGCCATTAACAAGGGCATGACTCGCATGAAGGAAAACCCAAGTATTTGGGCAGTGCCATACCTACCCATTGACCCTATGGACGTGGGCAGAAGCTACGAGCCTATTATCAGAATTAACAGTCAATCCGGTAAGGGCGGCGTTGCTTTCATCTTGGAGCAAAACTACGGACTTGTTGTGCCAAAAAGTATGCAGCAGGATTTTGGCGGCACTGTTACCAAGGTATCCGACGCATTGGAGAAGGAGCTTCTGCCTGAGGAGATTTACCAGCTTTTCCGCAAGGAATATGTTAATTTAGAGGAGAAGCTTGCCCTTATTAATTATAATGAGGAAACTAACGGCGAAACCTATGTTAAGGCTATTGTAAAAATCGGCGATGAGGAGAAAAAGATTGCCTCCAGCGGCAACGGTATAATTGATGCCTTCTGTAAAGCGCTTATTAAGGAGCTTAACGTTTCCTTTGAAATACTTAACTACAGCGAGCACTCCCTTGACTACGGCACAAAATCCAGAGCTATCACCTATATTCAAATACAGGACGCTGACCACAATATGTATTTTGGAGCAGGCATAAGCTCCAGCATTAGTAAGTCGTCTCTACGGGCCATAATCAGTGCTGTAAATAAGATTATGTAGGAGGCCTGTATGATTGATTTTAAAAACTCTGCTGTATTTAAGCTAAAGCAGGTTAATGATAACGAGGG
>CAYWBF010000359.1:0-3084 GCA_964456085.1 uncultured Eubacteriales bacterium | reverse complement strand
GTAAACGCAAAAAATCCATATAAGCAGTTATATACAGCTAATTAAGGGGGTTTATCTATGTGCGGAATAATCGGTTATGTCGGGAATGAAAATGCTGTTCCGATTATACTTGACGGATTAAAGAAGTTGGAATACAGAGGATATGATTCAGCCGGGATAGCCATCTACTCCAATGGCTTTTTTGAGGTTGTAAAGAAAAAAGGGCGTTTATCTGCCCTTGAAGCCGAAATAGAACAGCACCCCATTCAAGGTTCTATAGGCATAGGTCATACACGCTGGGCAACACACGGTGAGCCGTCAAATGTAAACTCACACCCTCATCTCGGCGGCAAAAACAAAATTGCCATTGTCCACAACGGCATTATAGAAAACTATAAGCATCTAAGGGAAAAACTTAGCAGCAGGGGCGTGAAGTTTGTTTCCGAAACCGATAGCGAGGTCATTGCACATCTAGCCGAATACTACTACAAAGGTGACATTTTGGAAATGGTTGCCAAGGTAGTTCATCGTTTGGAGGGGTCGTATGCCCTTGGTATTATGTGCTTAGATGAGCCCGAAAAGCTAATTGCCGTTAAAAAGGATAATCCCCTTATTATAGGTGTGTCATCGGACGGCAATTATATTGCTTCCGATGTTCCAGCACTGCTTAAACACACCTCGACCGTATATTATTTGAATGACGGTGAAATCGCCATTCTTGAAAGCGAAAAGGTTTCTTTTTACAATACCGACAAAGAGCCTGTTGTCAAGCAATCCGAAACAATATCGTGGAGCTTTGACAGTGCTGAAAAGGGCGGTTATCAGCACTTTATGCTCAAAGAGATAATGGAGCAGCCAAAGGTGCTCGAGGATACAATCAACACAGTCGTTAAGGACAGTGAAAACAAAGCGGTTGTTGAAAACCTTGATGTTGAATGTTTCAATAAAATTGTTATTACTGCTTGCGGCTCTGCTTATAACGCAGGAGTTGTGGCAAAATATGTGTTTGAAAGACTATGCAGAGTTTCTGTTGAAGTGGATTTAGCAAGCGAATTTCGTTATAAGGATGCCATAATTGATGAAAAAACACTTGTTATCTTAATAAGCCAATCGGGCGAAACAGCGGATACTATTGCCGCTATGAGAGAAGCCAAAAGACAAGGTTCAACAACATTGGCAATAGTAAATGTTATCGGAAGTACAATTGCAAAGGAATCCGACCACACAATTTACACAGTGGCAGGACCTGAAATAGCTGTTGCAACAACTAAGGCATTCTCTGCACAGCTTATTCTTCTGTATTCACTTGCCGTTGATTTTGCAAGTAAGCTGAAAAGGATAACACAAGCAGACGCAAGTGAATTACTGAATGAGATTAAGCTGTTGCCCCAAGCGGTAAACGAGATATTGTCACAAGTAGATTCCATTCAACAATATGCCGCATCCTGTATTGTTTACAAGAGCATATTTTTCATAGGCAGAAATATTGACTATGCCATAGCACTCGAAGGCTCATTGAAGCTCAAAGAAATATCATACATCCACTCGGAAGCATACGCAGGTGGAGAATTAAAGCACGGTACGATTTCACTCATTGAAGAAAACACCTTGGTTGTAGCAATCTCAAATTGTAAAAGACTTGCACCAAAAATCACAAGCAACATAGAGCAAGTGATAAGTCGTGGTGCAAAGGTGCTTTTGATAGGTAACTGCAATGATTTACAGGCGAACGATAAGCTGTTTTCAATACAAACCCCCAAAGCAAATGAATTATTTTCCCCCACTTTGTCCGTCATTGTGTTGCAGCTTTTTAGCTACTATGTGGCGGCTAATAAGGGACTTGATATTGACAAACCCCGTAATTTAGCCAAAAGTGTTACTGTTGAATAGGAGGAATGAAAGATGACAAATACAGCAAATGAGGTATTGGAGTTTATAAAAGAAAATGATGTAAAGTTTATAAGGCTTGCTTTCTGTGACCCTTTTGGCACACAAAAAAACATATCCATTATGCCTGGTGAGCTGCCGTCAGCTTTTGAAAACGGGATTTCCTTTGATGCTTCAGCTATCAAAGGGTTTCGTGATGTAACAAAGTCTGACTTGCTCCTTTTCCCTGACCCTTCTACCTTAACGGTATTGCCGTGGCGTCCGGGTCCGGGTCGGGTTGTGCGTTTTTTTTGTGATATAAAAAATCCCGATAAGTCTGTTTTCACACAGGACAGCCGATATATCCTAAAAAAAGTAATAAACCGCTGTGATGATATGGGGTATGTGTGCAAAATCGGAGCAGAGTGCGAATTTTATCTATTTAAGACAGATGAAAACGGAGAGCCTACTGACAAAACTCTTGACTTTGGCGGCTATCTTGATATTGCACCGTTTGATAAGGGTGAAAACATTCGGCGTGAAATCTGCCTATGCCTTGAAGAAATGGGACTGGAGCCTGAAACCTCTCACCACGAACAGGGTCCGGGACAAAATGAAATTGATTTTAAGTTTAGCGATGCTCTAAGCTGTGCCGATAATCTACTGACCTTTAAGGCAGTTGTTAAAGCAATAGCAGCACGAAACGGTCTTTTTGCTTCGTTTATGCCAAAACCCATTATGGGTCAAAGTGGAAACGGACTGCACGCTAATATTTCACTTTCTCAAAACGGCTTTAACATTTTCACAAACAAGGACGGTAAACATTCAAAAACAGCTGAGAGCTTTATTGCAGGAATTCTGAATAAGACCCCTGAAATTACCCTTTTCCTCAATCCGACAGCTAATTCTTATGAGCGTTTCGGAATGTTTGAAGCACCGAAATATGTTTCGTG
Source organism: uncultured Eubacteriales bacterium (assembly GCA_964456085.1). Classification (GTDB taxonomy): domain Bacteria; phylum Bacillota; class Clostridia; order Lachnospirales; family CAYWBF01; genus CAYWBF01. The sequence goes on along the minus strand of CAYWBF010000359.1, from coordinate 286 downwards.
GTCTCATCAAAACCGTTCACAGCTTGTTAGGATTCCGGCGGCAATGGGAGAAAAGGTAAGAATGGAATTACGTTCTCCCGACCCGACTGTCAACCCTTATCTTGCCTTTGCACTCATCATTGCAGCAGGACTTGATGGCATAGAGAAAGGACTGCCTATACCCCCTGCTGTTGATGCAGATTTATATTCGGCAGATGAAAGCATTACAAACCAGCTCGTATTGTTACCCGACAGTCTTGACAAAGCTATTGCTCTTTCTGAAAACTCTGAGTTTGTAAAAAGCGTT
>CAYWBF010000358.1:0-3094 GCA_964456085.1 uncultured Eubacteriales bacterium | reverse complement strand
TGGGTACTCTCGTAGCCAAAATCCGTTTTAACGATTAGTATTTGAAAAATACCTTCATGCAGAGAAAGATGGTACAGGCTGTTAAGCCGGTCAAGTGATAGGTTTAAACTTGAAGGCTCCTTATCCATTAAAAATTCCGCAAAAAAACCGGCTCTTAGCTTATCCATATCAGTTTTTATCCTAATAACCAGCGCTTCCTCACGGGTAAGCTGCTCCATACGCTCCTTATATTTTTCTCTAACCCTTTGAAGCGTAGCCAAAAGCTCTTCCTTCTTGATAGGCTTTAGTAAATAATCCGTAACACCAAATTTAATTGCGCTTTGTGCATACTCAAACTGGCTATGTCCGCTGATAATTATAAAATCAATATCCCTTTTCAAGGCTTTAGCCATGCTGATTATTTCCAAACCGTCATAGCCGGGCATTCGTATATCTGTTATTACTAAATGTGGCTCCAAGCTTTTAATTAGGCTTAAAGCCTCGGGGCCGTTATGAGCAACCCCCTCCACACTCATATCCAATGATTTCCAGTCTACAAGACTGCGTATTAACAGACAAACCTTTTCTTCATCATCAGCTATTATAACCTTAATCATAGTCAGCCCTCCTAGAGCTATATAGAGCACTTTAACAAAACGTTGTCAGGCTAGGAGCGAAAATAACGAACGCTTCAACGTTATTTTTGCGAAGGGCGCTGACTACCATTTTGAAAATTGCTATATAACATGAAAAATGGTTAAAAATAAAGGCGGCAAAGCCGCCCTTACACTAAATATTTAACATTCAAACAACTCTGACTCTACATAGCTGCAAATAAAATGGTATATGGCCAAGTGATATTCCTGTATAAGATATGTTTCCTGTGCAGGGGCAATTAAAGCAAGTCGGCTCACTTGTGCCAAACGACCTCCGTCCCTGCCGGTTAGTGCTATACATGTTAAGCCCTTTGCCTCGGCAGTCACCATAGCATAGTAAACAGTACTGGCATTGCCGGAGGTGCTTATACCGATTAACACATCACCGCTGTTACCATAACCCAAAACCTGCTGGGCATAAACAAATGCAGGGTCAACATCATTAGCGAAGGCAGAGCATAGCGCACCGTGGGTGTTTAATGAAATAGCCGGAAGACTGCCTTGGAGTTTTTCCGCTAAAGCTTCACCGTCGCTACCATATTGCTTCCTCAGTTTTTCTTTAAAGGAGGAATCAAGAGGTCTTTTTAACAAAAACCCCTTCATAAGCTCACCTACAATATGGTCTGCGTCTGCACTGCTGCCACCGTTTCCGCAGATTAGCACCTTGTTTCCGTTTTTATACGCATCTGTAATTAGGTCAGAGGCAGCCATAATTTCTTCCTTCATAAATACTAAATCGCCATGCTTTTGAAAGAAGGCTTCCGTCAACAAAACAGTTCTGTCCTTCATGGCTTAGCCTCCAGGCTTAAGTTGTACGCCGCAATAACAAGCCCTGCAACGTCGCCTATAGATTCCGACAGCTCACAGGGCAAAACCTGACAAGCCCCTAAACTTATGGGCAGAGCTTCCTTTTTTATAACTTCATAAGCCCAAGGCCAAATTTCATCATAGCATCTGGCAAAAATACTGCCGATTACAATCCGCTCCGGATTTAAAATATCAATGAGCAAGGACAGAGCTTTGCCCAAATATATCCCCGACTCCTTTAAAATTTCCAACGCCAAGCTATCCCCAGCTTTGGCGGCGATACCCACCTTTTCTGCGGTAATCCCCTCAAGCTGGGCAATAGTAGGGCAAAGGGCAGGTGACAGTCCTATTTGAAGCATTTCCAAAATTCTCATTTTAGCAAGCTGTGCAATTCCGCCTCCGCTGCAATAGCCCTCTGCGGAGCCAGCCTTACCAAAGCCCACAGGGCCAAAGTCACTTAGCCTTATATGACCAATTTCTCCGGCCATATCACTGATGCCGGAATAAAGCCTTCCGTCCAAAATAAGCCCGGCACCGAAGCCCGTTCCAAAGGTTAAGAAAACCATACTAGAACAGCCTCTTCCGGCTCCAAGCTTCCATTCAGCAAGTGCACCGGCGTTGGCATCATTACAAAGCCAGCTTTTTATACCAGTGGCTTTATAAAAATAATCTGTTACATAAATATTGTCCCAGCCTATTAAATTAGGGGGCGACAAAATAACCCCTCTTTTGCTGTCCAAAGGCCCTCCGCAGTTTATACCTATACCTTCAATATTGTCATTAAGCCCCTTGCAGTATAACACATCTTCTACAAGCAGCTTTAGCATTTCCTCCGGGGTATAATTCTTGGTTTCCCGCTTTTCACATTTGTGCAGAATTTTAAAGCCCTCATCGCTTATTTCACCCAAGGAAACCACGCATTTTGTTCCACCAATATCTACGCCAATATTAATAATAATTATTCCTCCTTACTATAATGCTCGTAGTTGTATGCCTAAACAATTATATTTAATTTCCTTTTATGCTATTTTAACAATTATAAACTTATTCTGTCAACAAAGATATATAAATCATTCATAAACTATTTCAAAAAAAGCTACCACGAAATGAACTGCCCCCTGTCAAGTAGACAGTGGAAATAATAAAAAACGATATAAGGTGTCATGCAGTTTAGCCTTTTCTAGTAACGCTTTACACGGGCATGAGCATCACAGACAAGCTCAATGCTATTGCAAAGCGAATTTATTATGCTCACGACGCCGCTAAGCTTGGTGCCACCAAGGGCTTTGTGGTTGCAGTAAGAAATCTTGAGGTGTCTGCTGGTGCAGGCTTTATTGTAGCTCCGACCGGTGATATAATGACTATGTCTGGTTTGCCCAAGTTGCCCTCTTCTGAAAAAATCGATGTAGATGAAAGCGGCAAAATAAGCGGACTGTTCTAATGAAGCTTACCGCCTGAAAGTGCCCATAAGGTAAGAGAAAAACCGTGGGCACTATCTGACCTCATAAAAGGAGAGATGGCAATGAATAAAAAGCTAACGCTGAAAACCTGTGCCGACTTTGTAAATTTGCTATCAATTAGCAGTCCTGTTCCCGGAGGTAGAGGTGCAGCAGCTCTGGTTGGAACTATTGGTGTGGCGCGGGGCAATATGG
>CAYWBF010000357.1:0-3102 GCA_964456085.1 uncultured Eubacteriales bacterium | reverse complement strand
CAAAATAAGTGATAAGCAAACTGTCAATGAAAATAGCTTAAGCTTCATAATAATTCCTCCTAAATTTTTTTATAAAAAAGCCGTAATGGCTTAATTAATATAAGTACACTAGCCTTTAAGCAAATTAACTAACCTCTTTCTTTTTCCGTAGCTTCCCAGAGCGTACAATTACGTCCAGCAGAACGGAAATCACAACAATAACCCCAATAACAATATTTCTAATGGCTACAGGTGCACCGGCGAATTGTAAGCCATTTTGGAGCACGCCCCATATGGAGGCGCCTATTACAGTACCAAGAAGAATCCCCTGCCCTCCAAGTGTACTCACACCGCCAATTACCGAAGCCGCTACAGCATACATTTCATAGCCGTTGCCTGCGTCCATTGTTCCCATACCGCTGGTAGCGCAAATAATAAGCCCTACAATACACGCACATATAGAGCTAACTACATAGGCAATGGTTGTAGTGGTTATTACATTAACGCCGGAAAGCTTTGCCGCCTCAACATTACTGCCGATAGCGTAAATATGCCGCCCATATCGGGTTTTGCTTAAAATAAAGTTAAACCCAAGCCAAACTGCAACGGCAATCCATATAGTATTATAAACATTTAAGGATTTGCCATAGTAGAAAAAATCTCTGAAATTCTTCGCCTGTGCGCCGATAGAGTCAGTGTTGTAATTATTATTAACAATCTGCGCTATACCTCTGGCAATGGTCATAGTACCAAGTGTAGCAATAAAAGGCGGCAGCTTGCACTTAGCCACAAGCTGACCGTTAACAATCCCAATAACTATACAACATATAAAAGAAATAAACACCGCCAGCCATGGATTAATCCCCTTAGTCATCATAGTAGCCGACGCCATACAGCTCATACCTACAACAGAGCCAATAGAAAGGTCGATATTACCCGTAATAAGCACATAAGACTGCCCTATTCCAATAAGCAGAATAGGCGCTATCTGCCGTAAAAGGTTAGCGATATTCTTACTGGAAAAAAACGTAGGATTTAACGCCCCAAACACAATACAAAGCACCAACAGCCCAAAGGATACAGTCAAAACCTGTCCCATTCCCCTTGTCATTACCATTCTCTTTAAAATGCTCTGCTTTTCCCTTTCACTCATGTACAATCCCCCTATATGGCTACCTTTTCCGTAGATTTTTTAACCGTAAACCGTGTAGCATACTCCAAAATCTTGTCCTGTGTAGCTTCACTGCTGTCAAGCTCGCCGGTGATTCTTCCGTCACACATAACAATTATTCTGTCGCTTATACCCATAACCTCCGGCATTTCCGAGGAAACAAACAACACGCCTATACCCTTTTCCTTTAACTCGTTCATTAAATTATATATCTCAACCTTTGCGGCAACATCAATACCCCTAGTAGGCTCATCAAAAATAACCACTCGGGAATCTCTGGCAAGCCATTTGCCTACTACAACCTTCTGCTGATTTCCCCCGGAAAGGCTTGCGGCATCAGATTCCACCGTCGCCAGCTTAATATGTAAATTCTTTACAGCCTTGTCGGTCATTTGCTTTTCCTTTTTTTTGTCTACCACAGCCAAGGCGTTACACAATATATCCAAATTGGGCAGAGCAATATTATCACGAATACTAAGCTTAGTACATAACCCATCTTTTTTTCTGTCCTCGGGTGCTAAAACGATTCCTGCTCTTATAGCATCAATAGGCTTATTAATCTCCACAGACTTGCCGTCCAAAATAACCTCCCCGGAGGTTTTTGGGTCAACCCCAAATAAAGCTCTGGTGGTTTCCGTACGCCCTGCTCCCATTAGCCCTGCAATACCTACGATTTCTCCCTCATAAAGCTCGAAGCTTATATCCTTAACCAGTCTGCCTGCATTAAGGTTTTTAACCTCCAAAATCCTTTTGCCCTTTTCACAGCTTACTCTAGGGAATTTTTCCTTTATCTCCCTACCAACCATATATGAAATAATCTCAGGCAAGCTTGTATCTTGAAAATTAATAGAGGTAATATACCGTCCGTCACGCATTATGGTCACTCTGTCTACAATATGAGCAAGCTCCTCCAGTCTGTGTGATATGTAAACAATACCACAGCCATCAGCCTTTAACCTATTTATTATCTTAAACAGCTCATCAATCTCCTTAGAGGTCAATGCAGAGGTAGGCTCATCCATAATAAGTATTCTTGCATTAGCAGAAAGCGCCTTTGCAATCTCCACCATCTGCTGCTTTGAAACAGACAGCTCACCAACGATTGTGTCTGGAGAAATATTTATGCTTAATCTATCCAGCAAAGACTTAGCGGCCTTGTTCATTTCCCTGTCCGCCAAAATCCCCTTATGTACAATTTCACTGCCCAAGAAAATATTTTCGGCTACAGTAAGGTGGGCGCACATATTAAGCTCCTGGTGGATTATAGCGATTCCAAGCTCCTGTGCCTTTTTAGGATTAAGGGTTGCTATGGTTTCCCCAAATACTTTAATTTCTCCGTGATCCTTAACATAAACACCGCTAAGTATTTTCATAAGTGTGGACTTGCCTGCACCGTTTTCTCCAAGCAGCGCCAGCACTTCCCCTGCCTTCAAATTAAAATTTACGTCCTGAAGCGCCTTTACCCCAGGAAAGCTCTTACTTATATGGCTTAATTCAACAATATATTCCTCCACAAGCCTCACCATTCCTTTAAAATGCAACCCAAGCCTTAATACCTTAGGCATAGGAGCATGAATCAGACAAAAAGCATCTCTTTTTATCTCCTCACAGTATAATTATATTATACTTACAAAAAAATATTATTACAGGGGCAGTTTTTTAGATTATGGGGGTTAATCTTTGGGAATTTATGGTCATATTTAACAAAACTTAAATATTTATATTTGCCATTTTATTTATATATACTTTTGTCTGCATAAAAAAAGCAGTCAAGTAACAAAACGTTACTTACTGCTCCATTTTATCTTCTGCTATTTATTCTGATTCAAATACATAAACCCAGTTCTATCAACCTCCTGTGTCAGCTCCCCATTATTAATAATCAACAACCTATCCCCAACAAAAAGCGTATCAGAAATACTTACCGCAAGAATAATAACCGTTACTCCTTT
>CAYWBF010000356.1:0-3107 GCA_964456085.1 uncultured Eubacteriales bacterium | reverse complement strand
CCTACAGCGGCTATGATTAATGCTTCTGCTTCAGGAAATATTGTTATGGTAGAAGCTGATACAGCGGTTTTAGATAAAATTTGCCAGGAGATGCCATATTATCAACCATACACTATTCCAGCAAACACATACAACGGCGTAGACAAGGATACTCATACATTAAAAATCGTAACTGAAATATTTGTAAACAACGATGTACCAGAGGACGTTGCTTACGAGTTTGTTAAGCAGGCTATGGAAAACCTTGACAAATACAAGGACGCTCACGTTGTTTGTAAGGAAATAACTCCTGAAACAGTAGCTAACACCTCCGTACCTGTTCATAAGGGAGCAGAAAAGTACTACAGAGAAATCGGAGCTATAAAATAGTTTTAGCATTGCAGCTGACCCAGCAGAAATGGGATTACCATTTCTGCTGCTCAAAATGCTGAATCCCTAAAAGGAGGCCTAAAATGACAAAGAAAATTACCGACGGCCTTGTAATTTGTTTTACGGTGGTCACTATTCTGTTTCATATGTACACAGCGTCCATAGGAATTTTGCCCTCTTATGCACAGGCGGCAATACATTGGGCGCTTGTAGGGGGATATATTATACTTACTCGCCCCTTGAAATTTAAAGGCGGCATTTTTATTGACGGAGTGCTTTTGGTTTTTAACCTGTACCTAACCTATTATCAGTTAGTTATTCAGGAGAAATTTATCTTAAGCGCCGGAATATATACTAAGTTTGAGCTTGCACTGGCTGTTTTAGCTATTGTTGTTGCTGTAGAAATATCACGACGGGTAATTGGGTTGATTTTGCCTGTTATTTCCGGGTTGTTTATTTTATACGCCTTGCTTGGGTATCAGCTTTCTGGGGTGTTTAAGACGGTGAAATTTTCCTTTGCACGTCTTGCGCCTTATCTGTATACGTCTAGTGACGGATTATATGGGCAGACACTTTACGTTTCAGCTCAGTTTATTTTCCTCTTTGTTTTACTTGGGGCTGTTTTGGAGCTTACTGGGGCAGGAGAATTTTTTGTTGACCTAGCTTTTTCCTTAACAGGCAAAACTAGGGGAGGCCCTGCTCAAGCGGCTATTTATTCTAGTATGCTTATGGGCACAATTAACGGCTCGGGCGCCGCCAACGTTGTTACCACAGGAACCTTTACTATTCCTTTAATGAAAAAGGTAGGCTTTAGCCCAAGTATGTCGGGGGCTATTGAAGCGGTTGCTTCCAGTGGTGGACAGATTATGCCTCCTGTTATGGGTGCTGTTGCTTTCCTTATGAGTGAAATTACAGGAATCAGCTATGCGGTTATTGCCGTTGCTGCTCTTGTTCCAGCTGTTGTGTATTATCTTACCTTGTCCATTTCCGTTTATTTGACCGCTCGCCGTGATAATATTCCGCCTATTGCTGACGAGGATTTAAAGCACTTCGGCACTGTTATAAAAAAAGGCTGGCTTTATTTTGTGCCGCTGTTAACGCTGGTGGTAATGCTGTTCTTTGGATATAGCGCCCAGAAGTCGGCCTTCTATGCTATTTTGGTGGCTATAGTTGTTGGCTTTGTTCTTAACCGCTCAAATATGACCATTAAAAATGCCACTAAAGCAGCAAAAGGGGCTGTAGCAGGTATTGCACCTATTGCCGCTGCATGTATACTCGCCGGAATAATCATGGGCGTTATTAACATGACTGGCCTTGGACTTAAGATAAGCGGTATTATTGAGGTTGCGGCAAACGGGGTGCTTATTGTGGCGCTTGTGCTTGCTATGCTTACCAGCCTTGTTTTAGGTATGGGACTGCCTACCTCTGCTGCTTATATGATTTTGGCGGTGCTTGTCGCCCCGGCTGTAATTAAAATGGGTGTTACGCCTTTGGCGGCTCACTTGTTTATTTTATACTTCGGTGCGCTGTCTACCATAACGCCACCTGTAGCGCTCTCCACCTTTGCCGCCGCCGGTATTGCTAACGCAAGTATTTGGCGTACCGGTGTTGATGCTATGAAGCTTGCGGCTACGGGATTTATTATTCCCTTTATTTTTGCCTTTAACTATGACCTTTTGCTCTACGGTCAGCCGCTAAATATTGCCGTGTCCATTTTGACGGCTGTTTTGGGCTGTCTGGTGCTTGCTATTTCTCTTAACGGCTGGTTTAAACGTAATATTTCCATAATCGGCAGAATAGCACTGTTCCCCTTGGCCATTTTATTGCTTATGCCAAGACCGTTTATTGCAAACGTTATAGGGGCAGTGGGCACTGCTGCTGTGCTGGGCATCGAAATATTTGTTTTTAAATCGAAGGGGAGGAATATAAATGCAGTTTAATCCAACTGGGAAGGTTGGCTTTTGTATAGGAGCGGATTTTGAACGCCCTTCACAGGAGATTCTTGAACAGCTTAAGGGATTTGGTACGCCAGCCTTAAGTGACGGGCTTAACAGATTTAATACCATGTCTTATGATATTAAGCCTATTCACAGCCAAGCGGTAGTGGCTGGGCCTGCACTTACTGTAAGGCTTCGCCCCGGGGATAACCTTATGCTGCATAAGGCAATCGCTCTTGCTAAGGAAGGCGACATTATTGTTGTAGATACCTGTGGCTGTATGAGCTGCTGTGTTATGGGTGGACTTATGGCGGCCGCTGCCTTTAAGAAGAAAATCGGGGGTTTTGTAATAGATGGAGCTATTAGAGATATAACAGAGCTTAAGGAACATAAATATCCTATTTTTGCCAAGGGCGTTGTGTCCAGCGTAGGCGACAAGGACGGCCCCGGAGAAATTAATATGCCTATCAGCTGCGGCGGTGTACCTGTGTTACCGGGTGACATTGTTGTAGGTGACGAAAACGGCATTGTGGTTATCCAACCATGGAGCCTAGAGCAGGTAATTAAAAATACCCAGACAAAACTAGCCTACGAAGAGAAACGTGCAATTGAGATTTCACAAGGGATTATAGCTAAGGCAGATATTGACCAGCTGCTTGTAAGCAAAGGGATTATTCCCTCAAATTAAAGGCTTACAGCCCTTGCCAGTACATTAAAAATAACCCTACTCAAATTACCCCATAAAAAAAGCAGAGCAAATCCGCTAACATTCAATGCGGATTTACTCTGCTTTTTATTTTT
>CAYWBF010000355.1:0-3115 GCA_964456085.1 uncultured Eubacteriales bacterium | reverse complement strand
AAGCTGTGATTCTCCTTATTCAAAGCGCCTTCAATAAGCTTAAGAATATAGTACCTTTCGCTATCGCTGTCGTAGGATAAGCCGTAGCCCAGCGCTGATTCATAAATCCCCTTTAGAATTACCCCTATAAATATAGGAATATCCGGCAACCCTATGCCAAGCAAGCCCAGACCCACTCCCTCTAAAGCTGTAATCCCAAGATTTAGGATGGAGTTTTTGTTTGCCGTTTTATATATTGCCTTTAGGCTTCTGTTGTCCTGTCTTTTTTCTAAAAGCTGCCTGTAGGCTGAATGCTCTGCTTGTAGGCAGTCTTTGTCGTAGGTTTTTTCAATTAATGATGTGCCTTTGCTGAAAACCGTTTTGAAGCCCATGTAGAAGGCGGCTTCTAGGTTAGATTTTAATTTAGCCGGGATTTTTTTCTCTATGCTGTTGCCTAGGTCGGTTAGCTTGGAGCTTGGCGGTTTTGGCTTGTTTAGTTGTTTTTGTTCCTTTTTTTCTATTTTGGTGAGGTATTTTTTTATTAGCTTACTCATAATTTAATCCTCAAACCTAAGACTAACCGTCTTCCTATCAAAAGTCTCCGCAGTATTAGGAAAAATCCCCCTAGCCACATGCAAAAACTCTCCCGGCTCGGTAAGAGCCGGAGAAAAGTGGGTAAGCCAAAGCTCCTTAACCTTCCCAGCCTTGGCAATAGTAGCCGCTTCGCTAAAAAGCATATGCATATTTTTCAGCGCCTTATCCTTTTTATCGTCCTCGCCATAAATCCCCTCGCAAACAAACAAGGTAGAATCCTTAACAAACTCCGGTAGCGTAGCCGTAGGCCTTGTATCGGTAACATAAGAAATCTTAATACCCTTTCTCTCTGCTCCCAATACCATATCACTGGTAAAAATATTACCATCAAACTCCACATTTTCGCCCTTTTGCAGCAGCGACCAAAATTTCTTAGGAATCCCAAGCTCCTCTGCCTTTATTGGATTAAACTGACCTTGCCGCTTAAACTCCACAGAGTATCCATAGCAGGTTAGCCTATGAGCCACAGGGATTGCACTAATACAAAAATCATTTATCTTAATAACAGGGTTATTGTCCGGCATAAGCTCATGGAAAACAATCCCATAGGGCAGCTCCGGCGCAATAACCAGCAGACTTTTTACAACATGAGTCAACCCCGGTGGGCCAATAATAGTAATCGGCTCAACCCTATTTGAATTTCCAAGAGTAAGCAGCAGCCCCACAATGCCGGAAATATGGTCGGCATGGAAGTGGGTAATACAAATCACATCAATATTTTTAAAGCCGAAGCCCAAAAGCTTTAAGGTTATTTGAGTACCCTCGCCGCAGTCTATTAAAAGGCAGCGGCCGTTGTGGCGCACTACCAGTGCAGTTAGAAATCTGTTTGGCAGGGGCATCATACCTCCCGTGCCTGCTAACGCTACGTCTACCATATATCACCTAAGCAATTCATATAAAATTTACTCGCAAATAGATACGGGGCTTGTTGAAGTGTTTCTTCAACAAGCCCTTTTCTATGTCTTTATATATTTAGAAGCCACATTGCAATCTGAAAATAAACAATAAGCGCAAGGGCATCAACAATGGTTGTAATCAAAGGGCTTGCCATAAGCGCCGGGTCAAGCTTTAAAATTTTTGCTCCAATAGGCAGCGCACCGCCGATAATTTTCGCAAGCATAACCGTAATTATAAGGCTAAGGCTCACCACAAGAGCAAGAGTAAAGCTTGCCCTATTTATTATAATCAGCCGAAGAAAATTCACTCCAGCAAGCATTGCGCCGCATAGGAAGCTAACCCTTACTTCCTTCCATACCACCTTAAAAACGTCCTTAACCTCGATTTCATTTAAGGCAAGTCCACGAATTACCATGGTAGAGGCTTGGGCACCAGCATTTCCGCCGGTGTCGGTAAGCATTGGGATAAAGGAGGTAAGCACCATTACAGCCCCAAGTACATTTTCAAACTTAGAGATTATAGCTCCAGTAAAGGTAGCTGAAATCATAAGAAGGAACAGCCAAACAATACGGTTCTTAGCCATGGACAGGACGGGAGTTTTTAAATACTCCGTCTCTGATGGCATAATGGCCGCCATTTTTTCAAAGTCCTCTGTATTTTCGTCCTCAATGACGTCAATAGCATCATCTACAGTAATAATTCCAACCAATCTTCCCTCGTTATCTACAACGGGCAGCGAAAGGAAGTCGTACGTTCCAAGATAGTCTGCAACTATCTCTTGGTCGTCATGGGTGTTGACGCTTATGACCTTGGTATTCATTATTTCTGTAACAAGTGTGTTGTCGTCACACAAAATAAGCGTCCTCAGCGCAACAGTCCCAAGGAGTACCCTGTCCTTACTTATTACATAGCAGGTATAAACCGTTTCCTTGTCCAGTCCGGTACGTCGGATTGTTTCTATGGCGTCCTTTACAGTGTACTCGGCGTGAAGCTCCACGTACTCTACGGTCATTATGCTTCCGGCACTGTTTTGGGGATACTGGAGGAAGGTATTAATAAGCTTTCTTGTGTTCTCGTCAACGTTTTGCAGAATTTTTCTTACAACACCCGAGGGAACCTCCTCGAGAAAATCCACTGCATCGTCCAAATACAGGTTATCAATAATCTGCCCAGCTTCCTTATCGGAGATAGACATTATAATCTGCTGACGCTGTTCTTTTGTTATATAAGAAAATACATCTGCACAAATATCCTTAGGCAAAATACGAAACACCAAAAGGAGCTTCTCAGTATTAAGCTCTTCAAGAAACTCTGCAATATCAACAACATTCTGTTCTACCAAAGCATTTTTAAGCTCAATAAATTTGTTGCTGTCCAGCAACAGCTTTAAATCCTCCAAGGACAAGACCTCCTAACTAGGGGGTTTGGGGAGTGTAGCTCCTCAAACTAGGGGGTTTGGGGGAGTGTAGCTCCCCCAATACTAAATTATTCTTTATTCCTCAACTTTCTCCTCAGCACCATCTTCCTCAATCTGCTCCTCTGTAATCTTAGCTATACTAACTACAGATACATTCTCATCAAGGTTAATCAGCTTAACCCCTTGAGTAATTCTTCCAAGGGTAGAAATATCATTAATACGAATCCT
>CAYWBF010000354.1:0-3115 GCA_964456085.1 uncultured Eubacteriales bacterium | reverse complement strand
GTCAATAGCAACAATAGCTGCTCCGGCATCGATAATCTCTATAGCCGAATCTACGGTGGGGGTTATAAATACAGGGCAAAGCTTCTCATCAGCCTTATTAATGCCAATAATACGCAGGTCAATCTCATTGTAAATTGCTTTTATATCCTCGACACCGTTTGCTCTAATAGCGGCAGCACCGCCCATTTTTGCAGCCAGCGCCATTTTTGCCATATGTATAGAGCCGTGTAGTGGCTCTCCCTTATGGGCTTGGCAGGATACAATGAGTTTTTTGTTTAACAGCTCTTTGTACTTCATATAAATTCACGCAGTTCCGTAACAATGGCTTCCGCCAGTCGCTCACCCTCGCCCTTGGCAAAAGGACTGCTAAGTGCTTCATAATAGCCTTGGTCGTAGGCGTCCTCATCGGGAATATACAAGAAATATCCGTTAGAATAACCCAATACCACTACATTACCAGCTTCCTTAATTTTGTTACCCAAGGAAGAAAACAGCTCACAGGGCACAGTTGCAAATATAGTGTCGTTAACCTTAAGTATAGTAACCTCCAGCTCAATTTCTGTAATACCCTCTAAAGAATCGGATATAAGCATATTAGTCTTTGAGCCTTCGGCTATAGATTCATATACTCTAAGCTGGGAGGGAGTAAGGTCTTTTTCCTGTTTAACTTTTTCCAGCTGCTTCAAGGCTTTCTCATATTTTTCCTTGGCTATGGTAAGGCTGTCGCATTTTTTTGTATTTAAGGTAACATTGAAGGTTTTAAGCTTAAAAGCCTTAAGCTCTGCAAGGTCGTCAGTTTCCTGCATTTCCAAAAGCTTATCCCCAAGATTTCCTCCGAGCCTGCTAACCTCGCTAAAGGTTGAACCTTTTCTGGTGAATCTTGTGCTAATATCTCCACAACAACCATTTGTAAACATAACCATGTCAAAATCATTTTTGAGCCTATCAACAACGCCCCAAGGCAAATCCGATGTAACAGAAGTGCTTTCACCGCTTAAAATTGTTGGGTGGCAGGAAAAATTATACATTAATATTTTCTTGTTGTCGATACGCTCAAACACCATAGAAAACAGGGTATTATCTCCGAGCAGGTCAGGGCTATGTCTGTTAGTACCGATTCCTTCTAGCTTGGAATGGGCGGTTTTAAGCTTAAATTCCTTCATATCCTTAGAAGCTACCCCTACTGCCTTAGCTGCTTGCTCTACAGTAAAAGCAACAAGCTCCTCGTTATAGCCTCCAAAAATATTAACAATATTTTTTAGAGCACCTTCTGTTTTAATATAGCCGCAAGGCGCAGAGTGGGTATGAGAGGAAGAAATAATTAGGTTTTCTTCCTTTATAATAATGCCCCAGTTTTTTTCAAGCTGCTTAAGCAGCATAATTTTTAAGGCTTTATCATTGCCTATATTATCAAGCTGTACAAAGCAAATAAATTCCTCGTCCACGCTCAATAAAATAGCTCTTACGTATAAATCGTCGTGAACATCTGTAAAAACTCTCTCAAAGTCATAACCGCACAACCGTGTTTTAAAAGGAGGGGTAATAGGCTCTGCTCCAAATCCAATTTTTGATTTCATTATTCCAAATCATCTCCAAAATCTGTATTTATATCCAAAACAAGCTGCTTAATGCCTTCCTTGCCAGTTTCAATGGCGTGCTGTGTAAGCTGGGGTAGGCTCATTTCATCTCTGTTTATTAAAACCTCAAGCAGCATTCCCATATTTATGCCTGTGACTATAGAAACATTCGGACTTTTGGCAGATTCCATTAAGGCTCTGTTTGAAGGGGTGCCGCCTACAATATCTGTAAGAATCAAAACCCCCTCTGGGCAGTTTAGCTCCGTAATCAAAGCGGAAAGCCTTTCCCCAAATTCATCCGCGCTATCGTCTGCAAACAGGGAAAGGCATTTAAAACCAGCCGCTTGACCGAACAGCATTTCCAACCCGGAGCTAAAGCCTTGTGATAAATTTCCGTGGGTTGCAATAATTATTCCAATCATGCTTTTCCTTTCTTATCTTAGGGATTGTTCAGAAATAAGTGTCTCTATACACTTTCAGAAACCCGCTTGAACCGTGGGAGATTCTGAAAATGTGGGACACTAATTTTGGAACAATCCATTACTCTAAAAAATACCAATAACAGCACCAATAATTCCTAAGGCTATTACCCCAAAGAGAACCTTTGTGGCAGAGAAGCCTTTTTTAATTGCTAAGTAAACACCAAGGGTAAGAAGCAATGGCAGAAGGTTTGGCATAATGCCGTTAAAAATATCCATGGCCGCCATAGCAGAGGTGCCTTGACCTACTGTAAAGTTAAGAGGCACAGAAACCATAGTTGCAGTCATAACACCAAGCACCATAAGCCCCAAAATAGTAGAAGCTTCGGAAATTCTTTGCATTACAGCGCTGCCTGTTAGCTTGTTCATAAAGTCTGAGCCAAATTCATAGCCCTTGAAAACGCCAAAATATCTTGTGCCAAGGTTAAAAATATTAAATAACACCAAGAATGCTAAAGGGCCAAGTATATTTCCACCCTCGGAAAGAGAAACGCCAATACCAGCACAGATTGGGAAAATTGTAAACCAGAATAAAGAGTCACCAACACCAGCCAAAGGCCCCATCATAGCAACCTTAACAGAGCTGATTGCGCTTGGCTCAATGTCCTTACTTACGGCAAGACGTTCCTCCATAGCTAATGTCGTACCCAAAATAGGCATCGCCATGTAAGGCTGGGTGTTGAAAAATTCCAAGTTACGAGTAACGGCCTTTTTTAGACCCTCTGGGTCATTCTTGTAAAGCTTTTTAAGAACGGGGAGAATAGTGTAGCAATAGCCTAAAGCCTGCACCTGTTCTTAGGGGGCTTCAGGTTTCCGGCGGTTTACTTCCAGCCGTTGGCTTTGGTATGCTTTTAACCATGCTTGACGTTAAGCATCTTGTACCTTTCTTCTTTATCGGCTTTGCCCTTGCTACTTTTGGCGGCTTTAGTATTGTTGGTGTTAGTATGCTTGGGGTGTGCTTCGCCGTATTATATGACTACTTCACCAAAAACAAATCAAACAATGGCCCATCCGGCAAAAACGATATTGATGAACTGGATGCATTACTTATGGAAGAGG
>CAYWBF010000353.1:0-3123 GCA_964456085.1 uncultured Eubacteriales bacterium | reverse complement strand
ATCTATCATATTTCATATACTTTATTGGATGTGTTTTACTTACACAATCCTTGTTATTGCTTGGGTTTGTTTTATTATTTCAAATAACAGCACATTGGATTATCCTATCCGAAGAAAAATGGTGCATGAATAAATTTGGAGAAGAATATATACAATACATGAAAAAAGTTCGGCGGTATTTTTGATAATAAGAAGATAGTTGGGCTTGATAAGGCTTTTCCCTACCAAAGCGAATTTCGCCATGCTGAGTGGAACTTTACAGCGCATCTTAAAGCAAGCTACGTTGGTGAGAGCGAAACAATTATCATCAAGGACAGAAAACTACTTCTTGGAACTTGGCAAGGCATATATTTCTATGAATTTCACGGTCACAGAAACTATAATTTTTATGTAAAGGTTTTATAGTATGAGAATATTAATTGATGCTGACGGCTGTCCCGTAGTCGATATTGCCGTCAAAGCTGCAAAGCAAAAAGAAATAGATTGCATTATCATATGCGACACATCTCATTTTTTTGAAAAAGACGGTGCAGAAACCATTACCGTCTCCAAAGGTGCAGATAGCGTGGATTTTGTTCTTGTGAACATGTTACGTAAAGGTGACATTGTCATAACGCAAGATTACGGACTTGCTGCCATGTGCCTTGCTCGTAATTCTGTGACCATCAACCAAGACGGCATGGTTTATGACAACAGCAACATTGACGCTCTATTAATGCAAAGGCATACAGCTAAAAAAATCCGTATGGCAGGTGGCCGTCTTAAAGGTAATCCTAAAAGAACTGCTGAACAAGATATTGCTTTTGAAGCAAAACTTAAGGAGCTGCTACAACTATGAACATATATGACTTACCCCCCTACCCTTTAACCAAGGAACTCCTAACTGTTCTTGCTGAAAGTGAAAATGTCCGTATAGAGCGGATTGTCAGCACTGGCCAAACTACTGATTGGTATGATCAAGAGGAAACTGAGTTTGTGGTACTGTTACAAGGAAACGCAGCCCTTGAATATGATGATGGTGAATTTGTTACGCTTAAGGCAGGAGATACAGTTACTATCCTACCGCACAAACGGCATAGGGTTACGTATACAAGCGTTGAGCCTCCTTGTATATGGATTTGCGTTTTTTGGAGATAGTAAATATGCGGTTGTTTATTGCAATAAATTTTAACATGGATGTTGTTGATAAAATAAAATCCGTTCAACGTGCTATAAAAGCTAAAGCAAACAGAGGTAATTTTACGATAGATGAAAGTCTACATCTAACCCTTGTTTCCCTTGGAGAAATAGCGCCTTTGAAAATAGATACTATTAATAAAGTCATGGATAGTATGAATCATATGTCATTTGAGCTTAGAGCTTGTTTAAAATCTTTCATACCGTAGAAAAATATGGTATAATCCTGACAAAAACAAAAGAAAAGGATTATAAAAATGCATAATTACCCAAGTGACATAACAAGAGAGTAATTTTAAATTATAAAGAGTATACTATAGAATCTGGACTAAAACAGAAGAAGATAAGGGGAGCATACTCAGTATAGTATTAAAAAAATTGTAAGCATGATTCGTGCCTGTGACAATAGAAAAGAGCAAACGAGTTTTTGCATCATAGATGCACAAAGCGTTAAAAACACAGATGCAGCAGAGAACAAAAGTTATGATGCAGGTAAGAAAATATCTGGAATCAAACGCCATATAGCGGTAGATACGAATGGATTGCCACATGCAATTCATGTAACAACAGCAAATGTAACAGACCAAAACGGTGCTATTGAAATGTTTGAAGCAAATAAGGATAACCTATATTTGGTTGAAAATGTTTTGTGCGATGGCTGTTATACAGGTGAAAAATTTGCAAATAGCGTTAAAAATACCATTGGATCAAATGTAGAAATCTCGAAAAGAAACGAGCTACACATGTTTGTAGTTTTGCTAAAACGTTGGGCTGTTGAAAGATCATTTAGCTAGCTAGAAAAATGTCGCAGGCTCTGGAAAAACTATGAACGTAAACTCAATACAAGTCTACATATGGTTATCTTTGCTTTTCTAATCTATAGTGCAAAAGGAGACATTGATTTCAGCAAGTACAATCAAGCAATGCAATTTCCATTACGCTATAATTGTCATAGGGTGATTGAAACGAGGTGAGCATACAAATGTACGAGTGGCACAAGCAGATACAAATAATTGTTGATGAAATTGACGAGTGTATCAGACATCATCACGATGAAGCACTAACATTACGGTTTCTTTCTCGCAAGTTTGGTTATTCTGAATTTCATACTACCAGAAAATTTAAGGAAGTATCAGGTATGCAGTTTAGAGATTATTTGCGGCTTAGAAAATTAGCCTTTGCACTAAAAGAGGTTCGGGATAGTGAAAAAAGCATTTTGAATATTGCTTTTGATTATGGTTTTTCATCACATGAAGCTTTTACCAGAGCTTTCAAGGCAACATATGGTGTAACTACAAGTGAATACCGAAAAAAGCCTAAGCCTGTCGTTCTTCGTACAAAAATAAACCCTTTCGACCGCTACTTTTTAGGATTTGGAGAGATTGGTATGATGAAGTCTACAGATAATGTTAAAATTTATTTTGTAACCATTCCCGCACACAAATTTTTGCACATCAAAAACTATGAGAGTAATGGGTATTGGGATTTTTGGCAAAAGCAAAATCTTATTCCGGGGCAGGACTGCGAAACAATTTGCGGCTTACTGCATAGTATCAAAGGCAAATTGGATGACGATGGTGGGAGCGAATCTAACAGCGGCAGCGGTCAGATTATGGCGTACATTAATGACCCGGACGGAAGACTCTGCGATTGGGGTATTCCACGCACAGAGTGTTATGGTGTACGTCTTCCTTTTGATTATAAAGGCGAAGTACCACCACAAATGCTTATAATTGATGTTCCCGAAGCAGAGTATATTGTTTTTGAACATGGGCCATTCGATTATGAGCAGGAAAACCGTAGTGTAGAGGAAAAGATTGAAAAGGCAATGGCAACTTTTGCTTTTGAAGGCATCGGTTACTGCTTTGATACTTCCCCAGGTAGAATAATTTACTTTTATCATAATCCGGAGCGGTTTTGGAAGTATATCAGACCAGTGCGTAAGTC
>CAYWBF010000352.1:0-3131 GCA_964456085.1 uncultured Eubacteriales bacterium | reverse complement strand
AGCCGTTTACATTTTTGCACTGTAATGCAATAATAGTATAAATATTTTTTTAAGGAGGTAACTATGGACAGTAATTTTAAAAAGGAACTCGGTTTGGTTGCCGAGAAGGTTAAAGAGAGAGCTGGCACTAAATTAAACATGGTTATTGGGGTTGACGGCTTCGTCGATGAGATTTTGCACGTGGTGGGACAAAGACAGGATTATGACAACTACACCAGACTACCCAAAATAGCCGACATGGGACATAAGATTGTGGGAGCCTCCGGGCTTAGCACCGCCTTTGAGATTGTTACCATTCAAACAAAGCTTGGCGGAAACGGCCCTATTTTTTCCAACGCTCTTATTGAGTACGGCGCTGATTTAACATATGTGGGCGCTCTTGGAGAAAACGAGCCTCACCCTGTTTTCGACCCATTGACAAAACGCAGCAAGAAATTTTACTCCTTATGTGACCCGGGGTATACATTGGCATTGGAGTTTGAGGACGGCAAAATTATGCTTGGGAAGCATTTTTCCTTAAAGTATATTACATGGGCAAAATTCAAAGAGGTTTTAGGCGGCGTGGACAAAATCGCTCAAATGATTAGCGAGTGTAACCTGTTCGGCATGGAAAACTGGTCTATGATACCTCTTATGAGCGAGATTTGGGAAGGGATTATTAATGAAGTTTTCCCTTTGCTGCCTAAGCGTGATAAAAAGCCTTTAGCATTTTTTGACCTTGCAGAGCCGGAGAAAAGGCTTAAAGAGGATATTTTTCATGCTATGAAGCTAATTGGAAAATTCCAGGAGCAATTTGATGTAATTTTGGGACTTAACGAAAAGGAATCCTACGAAATCGCCGAGGTATTTGACATCAAGGTGGAAGATTGCCCAAGCGATAAAGACAAGCTTGAATTCATCACGGTTGAAACATACAAACAACTGGGCATCTACTGCTTAGTAGTTCACCCAACCAAGGAAGCAGTGGCTTGCTCCGGCGGAGAATTTTTTAGAGTTCAAGGGCCATACTGCCAAAAACCTGTACTTACCACAGGTGCAGGAGATAATTTTAACGCCGGCTTCTGCTTTGGTCAGGCATTGGGCCTAACCGTTAAGGAATCTCTTATTATGGGTGTTTCCACCTCCGGCTTCTATGTAAGAAACGCACATAGTGCCAATAAAGACGATATTATTACCTTCCTTGATGACTTTGCAAATGAAAGGCTTTCGTAGCAGCGGTGCTTAAAATGCATATTAGAAAATCAACAACCACGGACATAAATGAAATATTGTCCATAATAGAGGACGCAAAGGCTGCGCTTAAAGGCGGCGGCGTTGACCAGTGGCAAACTGGCTACCCCAACAGAGAGGTTATTGAGAAGGACATAAGCGACGGAGTAAGCTATGTTTTGGAGGAGGAGGGAAGGATTTTGGGCACAATTGCCGTAACCTTCGACGGGGAAGAAACATATAACACCGTCTACCAAGGTAGCTGGCTTTCTCCCCCCGGTACTCCCTACGCTACTATTCACAGACTCGCAACAGCTACAGCCTACAAAAAATCCGGCTACGCTAAAATCCTGTGTGAGCATTGTATAAGCCTTTGCCGAGATATGGGTATTGGAAGTGCTAAGGTTGACACCCACAGAAATAACGTAGCTATGCGGAGCCTGCTTGAAGGCTTCGGCTTCGCCTTATGCGGAATTGTTTATATTGAGGACGGAAGCGAACGAATTGCTTATGAATATATAATTTAAACTCAGAAAGCCCCTTGCCAACGGCAAGGGGCTTTCTTCATGTAAATTTCTATGAAACTCACTACTCCTTCTTGTAATCCTTAATAAATTCTATTTCCACATCTACTCCATTGCTGTAGTCCTCAAAGGATTTTCCAATCTCAATATCAGGATAAAGGGAGTCAAATGTATAGCCTTTGATTAGCTCAAAATACTTTGTTGAGTACATTACCTGTATAGGCAGGCTCTTAAGCTTGAAGGATTTTAGTTCTCCATAGCTGTTGACGTTTCCACCGGTTGGTCTTCCCACCAGCGTACTGTGTAAATCCTCTACAGTGTCTATTGCATTCATTATTCCTGATGAAAATGTACTTGCACCGATAAGGGTATATACCTCAAAGGATTTTTGAGCTTGCTGTTTTTTAAGCATTGCAAGAAGAGGATTAATAACAGCTGAGTTTCCGCCGGAATTATACCTTAAGTCAATGATAACTTTCTTATACTCCTTTTGAGATAGCTCAGTTTCGATTATTTTTGTAAATTCCTTCATGGACAGGTCGTTAGCCTCTTTGCAAACGTTATACTGTATAAAAAATGTTGTATGGTCAATAGGCATAGAGCGGTAAAATCCGTTTGGGGCGGTAGTAGGGGTATTCTTAGGCTTGAATCTTACTATCTCTTGGGACATTATTTCATCTTCGGTGCGTGGCTTCATTTCTACGGTGCTTTGTTTGCCCTCAGAATTTTCTACCGTAAGTATAATAGGCTCATCTTTTTTTACCACACCAATGTACTCCAGCGCTTCCTTGAAGTTTATTGTATTAGAAAACTGTTCCTTCGCCCATATTTCATTTTCAAATGACATAATCCTTTTACTAGCCATATAAACCTCGTTTATAGGCACATCATTTATGTAAAAAAGCCTTGAGCCTAAATGCTCCTCATTTGCTTTGTCAGCTAAGACTATATACCAGCTTTTATTAAATTCTGTCACCCCAAAAGTAAGCCCGTGGAGATATTTATATTTTCCATCATAAAAATCCATGGATGTATGGGCATCACCCACTAATGCAAGTAAAGAACGCAGGGAGTAGTAGAACTCTGCATCACTCATAGAACCAACTGCCTGCTCAAGCTTAATTCTCTCCTTATTAAAGTCTTCCTTAGAAATTTTTGCATATAGGTTTTTGTGCTTTGATTCAAGAGTTTGGACGAATAGCGCTAAATCCTTCTGCTTGGTACCCGTTGAGGAGAAAGCAGTTTTTTGGTTACAGCCTACCAGCACAGCAGCAAGCAGTAGTATTAAAATCCCTGTAAATTTTATTTTTGCCATTATAATCCTCCTATGTATTTAGTAAGTACGTTTACTTCCTTTTAGTAAATATATCACCAACCATAATAATTTTCAATTGGTTT
>CAYWBF010000351.1:0-3143 GCA_964456085.1 uncultured Eubacteriales bacterium | reverse complement strand
CCAAAAATATACTTAGGAGGTAAATAAAATGAAGTACGTGTACATGTTTTCAGAGGGTGACGGAACTATGAGGAACCTTCTCGGCGGTAAAGGCGCCAACCTTTGCGAAATGACTAAGCTTGGATTGCCAATCCCCCAAGGTTTTGTCGTTACTACAGAGGCTTGCGCACTTTACAACAAATCCGCTAAGGTTTTGTCAGATGAGATTAAAGCACAGGTTGATGTTGCCATTAAAGAATTAGAAAAAGAACAGGGCAAGCAGTTTGGTTCAAGCGAAAATCCACTTCTTGTATCCGTTCGTTCCGGCTCCAGAGCTTCTATGCCGGGCATGATGGACACCGTTTTAAACCTTGGACTTAACGACAGCGCAGTTGAAGGGCTTGCAAAGGGCACAGACAATCCAAGATTCGCTTACGACTCATATAGAAGATTCATTATGATGTTTTCCGACGTTGTTATCGGCGTTTCAAAATCCAAGTTTGAAAGAGTTTTAGACGAGTATAAGGAAGAAAAGGGCTACAAGTCCGACCTTGACCTTTCCGTTGAAGACTTAAAGCATATAGTTAAGAAGTTTAAAGAGCTATACAAAGCCGACCAAGGTAAGGAATTCCCAGCAGATGCTAAGGAGCAGCTTTACGAGTCAATTTGCGCCGTTTTCCGTTCTTGGGATAACCCAAGAGCATTTGCTTACAGAAGAATGAATGACATTCCTTACGACTGGGGTACAGCTGTTAACGTTCAAGCTATGGTATTTGGTAACATGGGTGATGACTCCGGTACTGGTGTTGTTTTCTCAAGAAACGCTGCTACAGGCGAGAACAAAATCTATGGCGAATACATGATGAACGCACAAGGCGAGGACGTTGTTGCCGGTGTTCGTACACCAAAGCCATTTGAAGAGCTAGAGCAAGAAAACCCAGAAATTTTCAAGGAATTTGTTAAATATTGCAAGATTCTTGAGAACCACTACAAAGATATGCAGGACATGGAAATCACTATTGAAAAGAATAAGCTATACTTCCTTCAAACTCGTAACGGTAAGAGAACTGCACAGGCTGCTCTTCAAATCGCCGTTGACCTTGTTGCTGAGGGCATGATTACAGAAAACGAAGCATTATTAAAGGTAGATCCAAAACAGCTTGACCAGTTATTGCACCCAACCTTTGATGCGAAGGCTTTAAAGGCTGCTGCTCCTATTGGTAAGGCTCTACCTGCTTCTCCTGGCGCTGCTTGCGGTAAGATTTACTTTAACGCGGAGGATGTTAAGGTTGCTTCTGCTAGGGGCGAAAAGACTATACTTGTTAGACTTGAAACTTCTCCAGAGGATATTGAGGGTATGGAGGTTGCACAGGGTGTTCTTACCGTTCGTGGTGGAATGACCTCCCACGCTGCCGTTGTTGCTCGTGGTATGGGTACCTGCTGTATTTCCGGCTGTGAAGAAATTAAGATGAACGAGGAAGAAAAATATTTTGAGCTTGGCGGTAAGAAGTACAAAGAGGGAGATTACATTTCTCTTGACGGCTCCACAGGCTTAATCTATGAAGGCGAAATCAAGACTGTTGAGTCTGAAATTTCCGGAAACTTCGCAACATTTATGGCATGGGCTGACAAAGCAAGAACCTTAAAGGTTCGTACAAATGCCGACACTCCAAAGGACGCTAAGAAGGCTGTTGAATTTGGAGCTGAGGGCATCGGTCTTACTCGTACAGAGCACATGTTCTTTGACGAGGCTCGTATTCCTAAGATGAGAAAGATGATTCTTTCCGATACAGAGGCTGAAAGACGTGCTGCTCTTGATGAGCTTCTTCCATTCCAAAGAGAAGACTTTATTGGAATCTACGAGGCTATGGAGGAAAGACCTGTTACTATTCGTTTACTTGACCCTCCTCTACATGAATTCTTACCTACAAACGACAATGATTTTGAATTGCTTGCTAAGGACATGAAGAAGCCTGTTGAAGAGCTTAAGCATAAAGCTCATGCACTTCATGAGCTTAACCCAATGATGGGACATAGAGGTTGTCGTCTAGCAGTTAGCTACCCAGAAATCGCTGAGATGCAAACTAAGGCGATTATTGAGGCAGCCATCAACGTTAAAAAGAACAAGGGCTACAACATTGTTCCAGAAATCATGATTCCGCTTGTAGGCGAGATTAAGGAATTAAAGTACGTTAAGGAAATTATTGAGAAGACCGCTAACGAGTTAATTGAGAAATCCGGCGTTCAGCTTACCTACATGATTGGTACTATGATTGAGATTCCTAGAGCTGCTCTTACTGCTGATGCTATTGCTAATGAAGCAGAGTTCTTCTCCTTCGGTACTAACGACTTAACTCAAATGACCTACGGCTTATCCAGAGATGATGCCGGTAAGATTCTTGCAGACTACACTGCTAAGAATATTTACGAGGGTGACCCAACTGCTAAGCTTGACCAGGTTGGCGTTGGCGCATTAATGAAGATTGCCGTTGAAAAAGGTAAGCAATCCAGACCAAACATTAAGCTTGGTATATGTGGCGAGCATGGCGGTGACCCATCAAGTATTGACTTCTGCCACAGAATTGGTTTGAACTACGTTTCCTGTTCACCATTCCGTGTGCCTATTGCAAGACTTGCTGCGGCTCAGGCTGCTTTAAATAATAAATAAAAAAATAACCAATAAAAGAGCAAGCCCCGAAAAATGGGCTTGCTTTTTTATTGGTATATTTTATTTAATAAATCAATAAATTCGTCAAAGGAATTTATTTCATATCTCTTTTTTAGTAATGTTGCAGAAACAATTAGACTTAAGCTTTTAGCTATGTGCTGCTCCTGCTGTGGCAAAACGTCGAAGTCCGGAAATACCGTTTTTACACATATACGAGTTGCGCTTGTAGCGGCTGCAAATCCTAATGCTTCAAATAGGAATCCTTTATGTATGGTATTAAAAAAGCCCTTTGTGTTCTTGTAAATTGGTTTTGCGTATTGGTTAAAGCAGTTTTCAAATTCTTTGAAATACGTGGTGTAGACATCGATAATTAGGCTTTTTAAAAATGCCTTCATTTCCTGCTTTTTAGAAGTCTCAAAATCTGTTCTGACGCTCCAAGCTGTATATTGGGTTATGATATTCGCTAAAAAATACCCCATATCGTAGCTGAAGGGCC
>CAYWBF010000350.1:0-3153 GCA_964456085.1 uncultured Eubacteriales bacterium | reverse complement strand
AGCTAGGAGCAACGCTTCAGCTGTTGGCAGGTTGCTTGCGAATGGAATCTTGTGTACGTCGCACAGTCGCATTATGCCGTTTATGTCTGGCTCGTAGTATTTTCTTGTAACAGGGTCACGGAGAAAAATTACCAGGTCAATATCGTTATGTGCGATTTGTGCTCCAAGCTGCTGTTCTCCGCCTAAATGTCCGGCAAGGTACTTGTTTACGGTAAGATTTGAGGTCTCCTCAATCAGCCGCCCTGTTGTGCCTGTGGCGAACAGTGTGTGCTTGCTTAAAATATGCCTATATGCTATGCATAGATTTTCCATAAGCTTCTTTTTGTTATCGTGTGCAATTAAAGCAACATTCATAAAAACACCCCTTCTATTAAGGTTCTTAGCCAAAAAATTATGTCAATGGTGAAGCAGTACTCCCCCAATTTTAATCAAAAAAGGATTTTTGCTTAAACAGGCTGACGTTTATGACAAGCCCTATAGCAATCATATTAATCCACATGGAGCTGCCGCCGGAGCTTATAAAGGGCAAGGACATACCGGTGTTTGGCAAAATCCCCTGTGCCACTCCAACGTTGGCGATGGTTTGAAAGCATAGCATGCCGGCAACACATGCAGCAATCATACGTCCTTGAAAGTCCACAGCCCTATTGGCCACATATATACACAAGCCAATTAGTACAAGCATAGCTGCAAGCACGGACACACACCCCACAAAGCCAAATTCCTCACCTATTACGGAAAAAACAAAATCGTTGTGAGATTCATAAAGGTAGTTAAGCCTATTCAATGTTCCGTTATAAAGCCCCTTACCGCTAAACTGCCCCGAGCCTATAGCTTGAATGGATTGCCATGTTTGGGCGTATTTAGGGTTTTTGGGGTCGGGATAAATGAAAAGCATTAGCCGATCTATTTGATAATCCCCAAGAATTTTATCAATAAAATAATGCCTAGGTGAAAGCAGGTCTATGTAACACAAGAAGCCAACGGGCAATATAACAACCAATGCGGCTACAATATATTTATAGCTTAGCTTCGCAACAAATAGCGCAACAAGCAGTATTACCAAGTTTACCAAGGCTGCTGAAAGAGCAGGTTGAATGTAAATAAGCGTCAACGGTACTAAATTTAAAGAAACAACAAGCAAAAGCTGTAAAATCTCATTAATCTTATCTTTTCTTAAGTCAATTACCCTTGCCAGAAATAAAATCAAAAAAATCTTTGAAAACTCCGACGGCTGAACGCCAAAGGGGCCTATATAAAGCCATCTGGCAGTAGGCTGCTCCCCTTTATCCACAAACAACACGATTATTAATAAAAGCAGGTTAAACAAATAAATAGGAATATAGAATTTAAGAATGAAGTGATAATCAATGGCTGCCACTAGGGTTAACAGCACTAAACCTAGGGCAAGCCATATTTTTTGATTAGTATATACGCTGGACGGACAATTAACCGTAATATGGGTGGCACTTCCGATTACTATTATTCCGAAAACAGACAAGGCACAGACTAAAAGGACTATTATTAAAATCAGCCAAAAATTAATTTCTCGCTTCATACTTAAACCTCTGTTATATCAAAATGCAGTAAGGAAGCTATTTAGCCTTTCGCATGTTTTTAATAGGAATATTTGCATATAGTATAGGAACGTTATGACCGTTATCGGACAT
The DNA here is from genome assembly GCA_964456085.1 of uncultured Eubacteriales bacterium. GTDB lineage: Bacteria > Bacillota > Clostridia > Lachnospirales > CAYWBF01 > CAYWBF01. The sequence goes on along the minus strand of CAYWBF010000350.1, from coordinate 1,483 downwards.
GGTTTGCGAAATTTGAATATCAAGCTCTTCCTCGTCGATTTCCATATAATTTGAAATTAACTTAATTATATCCGTTTTGAGCATCTCCAAAACCTGAGTGGAGCAATTTACTCTATCATGAATCAAAACCAACTTAAGCCTGTCCTTGGCTATTTGCTTAGATGAAGATTTTTTCTTGAAAAAACTTAGTATGTCCACTGGTATCTCCCCTTTTAATTTCCGATACGGAACATTCTCATAATCTTTTGTAGAATTGATTCGTCTACATCAAGGTTCATAAGAGGAACGTCCTCTCCGTTAATACGCCTTGTAATGTTTCTGTAGGCTTGTCCCGCCTTGGAATTTTGGTCAAGCACAGCTGGCTCTCCTTTGTTTGTGGAGACAACAATGCTTTCGTCATCGGGCACTATCCCAAGTATTTCTATTGCCAAAATCTCGGTAACGTCCTCAAGTGCCATCATATCTCCACGCTTTACCATGTCAGGCCTTATTCTGTTAAGAATCAAGGTAGGGCTTTTAAGGTCATTTGCCTCCAAAAGTCCGATTATCCTGTCAGCATCCCTTACGGCAGACATTTCCGGGGTAGTAACAACAATGGCGTTGTTAGCACCGGCTATAGCATTCTTAAAGCCCTGCTCAATACCCGCTGGGCAATCTATAATTATAAAATCAAATTCTTCCTTTAAATTCTCACAAAGCTTTTGCATCTGCTCTGGAGTAACGGCTGTTTTGTCCTTAGTCTGGGCTGCCGGAAGCAGAAACAGGTTATCACCAAAGCGCTTGTCCTTTATAAGAGCTTGCTTAAGTCGGCAATTTCCTTCTACCACATCTATAAGGTCATACACTATTCTATTTTCCAAACCCAAAACAACATCAAGGTTTCTTAAGCCTATATCGGCATCTATCAAGACTACTCTTTTTCCAAGGGCAGCCAAGCCTGTTCCCAAATTGGCTGTGGTTGTGGTTTTACCAACCCCGCCTTTTCCTGAAGTTATAACTATCACTTCACTCATTTGTGTTCCCCCTAAACGGTTTAATTTGAATGTTTCATTGAATTAAGTATAGCAGAGTTCAAATAATTTTGCATTAATAAATTCATCTATGAGAAAATTTTAATAGACATAAATCGCCAAAATACTGCATTTTCGCAGGTTTGCGCCCTATTAATACAATGGTGCAATATATATCTGGTCATCCTCTATATATGCATAAAAAGGATTAAAGGCCGACTTTTGCCTCTTGAGCTTAGACTTTATAAAGAAATCCGCTGGGATATAGGTAATGATGTCGGCAATACGAAGCTGTACGGGCGCTATGTTATAGGCGGAAACAAAGCAGGAGGAATTTCCCGTGCAGCCTGCGTGAACAAGCCCCTTTATAGTACCGAGGACAATTACGTTGCCCTCGGCAATAATTTCGCTGCCGGAGTTTACGTCTCCCATAAAAACAACGCTGCCGGAATAGCGTATGGACTGTCCGCTGC
>CAYWBF010000349.1:0-3154 GCA_964456085.1 uncultured Eubacteriales bacterium | reverse complement strand
AAAGTTGCGTACCGTTTTATCTGCCCATTTGCATAGGTAGGCATAAACGATTTTTGCGTTAGATGATACTTCAACCTCAAAAATTGAGTTGTATGTATAAAAATGTGATGAAGTCATATAATTTTACCATTTCATTAAAAAAGCTTGGTTCAAATACTCAACCAAGCTTGATACTATTATTTTATAAGCGTTATTTATGCAGACATCTTCTTCACTTGTCCCCAATAAAATTGTATAAAGTCTTTAACAAAGGAACTGACTTATAGCGTTTTGCCTTCAGGATATAAGCCTTTTTGGGCTAATTTGGCATCATTAAAATACTCTATCGAAAATTCAGGTAACTTTACTTTATATGTTCTCTAAACCTATCATTATTTTCTTTAATCTCTCAACAGTATCAGTGCTTTTAAGAGGTGTATGAATAATAAGCTTTAGATTTGGGTCACTTGATACATCGAAACTATTTAGCTCAAACACCAACTTATTTAAAATAGGGTGTTGTATTTCCTTTATTACCTCTGTCATGCTATGAACATCATGTTGTGTCCACCAACTTTCAAAATCTTTATTCTCTTGCTTTAACTTATTAATAAACTCAACAAACCAGCCACTTCCTATGCTTTTTCCAACTGTAGCACGAAATCTTGCAATTAGTCCTTTTGCGTGATACTCCCAATCTAAAAACAAGTTCATATAATCGGGATTCGCAAACATCATCCAAATAATGTTTCGTTCAAAAACCGTAATCTTATTAAAATCGCCAAATACAATGCAAGCAGCTTTATTCCATGCTACTACATTCCATTTGTAATCAATAATATATGACGGACTTAGCTCTAAACTATCTAGAGCCTATCCGATAATTACAAAAGCAGGTTATTTTAACCAAATCATAATACAAGCTAGGTAGGCAAAAGCCTGAAACATTGAAGATAATTTATCATATCTTGTAGCAAAACGTCGAAAATGTTTTAACTTATTGAAAAAGCATTCTACAAGATGGCGTTCTTTGTAGTGGTAATAATCGCACTCCCACGGTTCTGCAGTATTACTTTTGGGTGGTATAACGACTGTTCCGTTGTGCTGACGTATATAGGTGAGAATCTCAACTGTACCAAAAGCTCTATCGCCCAAAACAGCAGTATTACCTAACTCATAGCCCTCTAACAATGGCACACCCTGCTTACTGTCGTGAACTTCCCCGCCTGTAAAAATCAAACGAATCGGGTAACCTAAGCCGTCGACAAGAGCATGAATTTTAGTATTTTTCCCACCCCTAGACAGTCCAATATGTTGTTTTTTCTTCATTTCTTCAGCTGTTAAATCGATTTCATCCGCCCCCTTTTTGCACCTGATGCGTGCTGATGCACTTTGCATGAGGTGCTGTCAAAGGATACGTCCTGCTTATCACAGTCTTTGCTAAGTTCAGAGAAAATAGCTTCCAAAATGCCACTGTCTTTCCAAGCTTTGAAACGTTGGTGTACGGTTGATTTTTTGCCGTAAATTGGGGGCAACTCTTTCCACTGTGCACCAGTGTGGCTAATCCAAAGTGCACCATTTAAAACGTTTCGATTTGAAGTATGCAAGGTCTTCCTGGTTTGCTGGTTTTTTCTGGAGGGAGCATATCCTTAATTCTCTCCCATTGCTCATCTCTTATTTCATATGTATTTGATGACATTTTTTTACACCTCTGCACTTATTATACCATTTTTTGTGCAGTTTGTTAATTATTGGATAGACTCTAATACGTTTTGCAAACTATGATTTATCAAACTTTGCGTATATTCTGGTGGGATTGCTTGTTGTGCCAATATAAAAAGATGTTTTTTTTCTTCGCTTGTCAATAGTAGAGTTTTAGATAACACGTTCGTTTCATAAACTTATTTAAAGCTTTTTTACGTCTGTGAGAGTAATTTGAAAGTTGATTTTTGTAATTTTGAAAAAATTGGCACTTCCTATCGCTCCTACAGGTGTTTTTTGTGGCATTGTAACACATTTGTAATTTTATGAAACGAACGTGTTTAGATAAGCTTTCTAAAACTTGAGAGGATACCTGTATAGGTCGCCCTTGTTCAAGCCAAGTATACCAAGTTAGTCCTATTCCTGCTAACTGTGCCACTTCTTCTCGTCTTAAACCGGGAGTTCTTCGGCGATTACCTTGAGGTATGCCTACTTGAGTGGGACTAATTTTATTTCTTCTTGTTTTCAAAAAATCAGCAAGTTCTTCATATCTATGTTGTTCCATATAATAATCACCTTATAAAACTATTATTATTTATACCAGTATAAACATAGCATAAGTATTGTGCTAAAAATAATCAAGAATAACTTAATAGAGGTGAAGTATGAAATTATTGTTTTTAAACGGTTCGCCAAGAAAAGACGGCTATACAGCTACAATAATGAAGCTCTTAAGAAGAAATATAAACCCTATTCATATAATAGAATGGGTAGATGTATATGATTTAGATTTAAAACCATGTATTGGTTGCTTAAAATGCAGACCTAACAAGGAGTGTGTTTTGAAAACAGATGATGGACACAGAATTGCAGATTCGATTCGTAACTCAGATGCTATAGTGATCGGAAGTCCAACTTACTTTGGAAATATTTCAGGTCCTTTAAGAACACTTACTGACAGATGCTTAACCTCTTTAGAAGAAATCGCTGCAAGCGGCTTAGAAGCCCCTCAACCTCTACATACAGGAAAAAAGTCAGCACTCATAACTGCCTGTAATATGCCATTTCCTATGAGTGTAAGTCATAATAATCATGCAACGAGTGCCATGAATGCAATGGAGATTATGCTTAATGCTGGAGGTTACTCAATTATTGGCAAAATTGTCTTTGACGGAGCAGCCGCAAGACAAGTAATACCTAAAGAAATTGAAGCTGAAGCTATTAAAATTGCAAAAGAACTAAGTGATTAGTGTAAATTTAGTTAAATCAAAAAAACAGAGACTTATTATCATCCGTGTAAATGGCAGTAATCTCATCAAGTTACGAAGTAGCAGAAATAAGCTTTGACAGGAGTGTGCCAAAGGTCATTCTTACAATGTCCCGGAAATAGAAAATGCTCTAAAGACATTTGTAAACTGAAGTTCGAAATCATCACCTATCGTATATGGAAGAAATGGTATGATCAAGTCCTTAC
>CAYWBF010000348.1:0-3155 GCA_964456085.1 uncultured Eubacteriales bacterium | reverse complement strand
TTCTTGGTCAGCTCATTTCCGTTTCTGTCGAGGAAGGTTAAATACCCTAGGTCAGGGTCATTTTCAATAACAATACCCCTTTGCTCAATCACAAGTGTAGGCTCACCAATATATTTTATATCCTCGGCAATGCTGTTTCTTAATCGAACCTCTACTCTCGAGCCTATGGGCAGATTTTTCGAGTCACGCTTGCGCTCGTTAATGTATACATAGCCGCTTGGAGGTGGTGTTGGCGTAGGACTTGGGCTTGGACTGGGACTTGGAGTGTTTTGCTGCCCGGGCTGGGTTGATGGTGTAGGCGTTGGGCTAGGGCTTGGAGTAGGTGCGGTACTGTCTATGCCGTATAAGGTTTTAACCATTGGATAGGTGTACTGCTTGCCTGTGTCGTCCTTTAGAGTAATGTTTCCTGCTACAATGTCTGCATTAACAAGAAAGCCTTGCACTGTTCTTAAATCAACTGCCGATGCAGCAGGGGTTTCAGCAATAAGCACGTTAACAAACAGTGCAGTATTGGTAGCGTCCTCAACCAAATATTCAATCTGATCCCCGGCCACTAGCCCTGCAAGGCCTGTAACAGCACCATCACGATAAACCACTACGTCTTTATTAAGCGCCTGTGGGGAGGTGCCGCTTTCCATTTGGTACTGCAAAATATCCACCGAAGCAGATGAATCTCTTAAATATATACTCCTCCAAAGTTGGGCGCTGCCTGTGGATTGGCTTTGGTTGTCTCTTATGCCGCCAACGGTAGCAGTTCTTTTGGTTAGCTTAGCCGCCTTGAAATATATGGAATCCATATTTTTTAGAACCTGTGCCATTTCTCCTCTTGTAAGACCGGACTTGGGGCGGAATCTGCCGTTGTTATCACCTACCATAATTTTGTTGCGGGCAAGGCTTTCCACAGCGGCAACCTTGTCCACTGCAATAGTGTCCCAATCGGAAAAGGCATAAATAGCCTGCTGTGAGCTTGTGGTCACAAAGGCGTTAGGGTCAAGTATGTTAAGTCCCCTTACCAGCCAGTCAGCAACCTGCTCTCTGGTAGCTGCCGCACCTCTAATAAAGTTATATTGGGGGTTAAGCACAGATTGGTCGGGTATAAGGGCGTCACTGTACTGCGCCTGCGTTATTAAACCGTTTTGCATAGCCACATTAAGGTAGCCTATAGACCAAAGGGTTCTTAGGGGCGAGTCCGGTGGTAGTGTATTAACTATCTGCACTGCTGTCTGCTGAGCAAGATTTTCCAATCCGACTACCCTCATTACAAAGGCGAGCGCCTCCTGATTTGAAACGGCTGCCCCAGGGTTATAAACCCTGTCGTAGCCTTTTACCATATTTAAGGCACCGCCTTGGACTATGGCTGGCTTTGCAAAATAATTTGCCCCTACATCGGTAAAGTTAAGATTCCTAATCATTTCCATAGCTTCCTGCCGCCCAGTATAGGTATTTCTGGGGGTGTCCGAAAAAATTGTAGGGTCATCCACAGCAAGGGCTAGAATAACGTTTGTAAAAACAATGGTCACAGCTAACAAAAGTGGTATAAGCTTTCTCATGTTTACCTCCAATTAATAACTTTGTTACGGAATATTATATTTCCCTAATATCCTATACGTAAATCTTGAAGTCAACTACCACCTGGCGGTTTAATCCGGCTAAAGCCTTGGAGGAGCTACACTCTCCCAAACCCCCTAGTGAATTTTTGATTAATACTTTCCATAGTATAACACAAAATCCAAGAATTTTGCTATAAATTTTTTTTGGTACTTATTCCTTAACCCTAAAAATATAGAGCAATAAAAAAAGAGAGCGTCAAATCCACTCTCCATACCTTCAATATTTTTTTAACTATGCCTAAACTTTACCTGCTAACTTCTTTAGGGTATCCCCTGCAGCTCTATATATAGTCCAATCCCCCATAGCCTCTGCCCCAAGGGAAAGGTAAAAATTAATACTAGGCTTATTCCAATCCAAGCATACCCATTCAAGGCGACCACAGCCACGCTCTACAGCTATTTCAGCCAATTTTTGTAAAATAGCCTTACCGTACCCATATCCACGGTACTCTGGCAAAACAAATAAATCCTCAAGATATAAACCTGCTTTACCAAGAAATGTTGAAAAATTATGGAAGAACAAAGCAAAGCCAATATTTTTTCCATCAATGGCGGCAAAAATCACTTCCGCCTTCTTCTTTTCAAATATCCACTCTCTTAACAATTCCTCTGTAGCAGAAACCATATCTTCCATTTTTTCGTAAACAGCAAGTTGCTTTATAAAAAATAATATTTCAGCTGTATCAGCTTCCGTAGCATATCTAAATTCCAAGTTGTTTTCCATTTTACACCTCTTAACTCGTGACTAGAATCTTTGGGGAGCTACGCGCCCCAAACCCCATAGTATAAAAATTGGGCTGCAACAATATGACTAGTCCTATTGTTGCAGCCCTTTTATTATATGCCTATATAAGCAAGCTTACGTTAAGTCTATGCCCAAACCTGAGAAAGCACTCTCAAAGTGTTACCACTGATTACCTTCTCAATGTCTGAGTCAGAATATCCTTGCTTAACCATCCATCTTAAGATGTTCCAAGAGGTTTCTGTTGGGTTTTCAAAGCCTTTAACAAATGGAACTTCCTCGTAACCAGCAGCGCTTGTTTCAGCTTTTGCAAGGTTAGCTGCAAACTCATGGTGCAAGCCAACGTGGTCACCGTATAGTGTGTCTGGCCCAAAGGAAACATGCTCAATACCAACAAGGTTAGCAACATATTCAAAGTGCTCCATAATGGAGTAAATATCGTGAGTATTGTGGGTCTTGGTCATTGTTGTGTGAGGTGCGGCTTCGATACCGATTACGCCGCCCTTTTCTGCAATAGCCTTTAATAAATCGTCATGGAACAGACGCTTAATATCCCAAAGCGCTCTTGCACCAACGTGGCTGGCAATAATTGGCTTAGTAGAATGCATTACCGCATCATAAGCTGTTTTTGGCCCACAGTGGGAAACGTCAATAAGCATACCAACCTTATTCATACGCTCTACTGCTTGCTTACCAAACTTAGTAAGACCGCCGTCGTTGTCCTCCTTAAGACCGTTGCCTAAGGCGTTGGACTCGGAATAGGTTACACCAAGCTGTCTAACTCCAAGACCGGATAGAATGTC
>CAYWBF010000347.1:0-3193 GCA_964456085.1 uncultured Eubacteriales bacterium | reverse complement strand
TTTTAAGAGGCTTGAATAATTATTGGCTGTAGTCTGCATATTTTCGATTACATTAGAAATTTCAGACAGCATTTTAATTTGGGTGTTAATTAAATCGTTATTCGTTGAGGTTATACCTGAAAGCTCCTTAACGCTTTTAGACATTTGGCTAATCATTTCAACAACAAGACCAGTGGCTTTTTTCGTATGTGAGGACAAGTCTTTTATTTCAGAAGCAATTACAGAAAAGCCTTTTCCGTTTTGTCCAGCTCTGACAGCTTCGATAGAAGCGTTTAAAGCCAGAATATCAGTTGTAGTGGCAATAGTTTGAATTTCCCCCAGTAATGACAGAATCTCTTGTGATGTTTGAGCCGTTTTAGACATTATATTTATCAGCTTAAGGTTGTCATCAAATATCTGATTCATACCGGAATCAATACTATCTGTTTGGTTGGTAATTTTGTTAAGCAATGTAGCAAAGCGCTCATATGTTTCAACAAGCTGTGCCTCACGCTCGATAGATATCCCGATACCAACGCAGCCAACGATGAAACCCTTTTCATCGCAAATAGGTGTAGCAGTTGAGCGAAAGGGAATGCCCCAAACCTCCTTGGGTACAACCTTTGTTACCACCTGCCTTGTATTAGCCGCTGCTCTGAGGGGACTTTGCTGGGGTATGGGGTCACCGATTTTTGTTTTAATATCAACCTTTTTTCCGGGGCAGTAGGCAATAAATTTTTCTGTATCTGTAACGCTGAACATACAATCGCTATCCAAAAATGCAGCTATATCTTTTAACAATCGGCATATTTCATCTCTTTTGGCAACGCCTCCAGTAAGCATACAAACCTCCTACGTATAAAAATATAGTTCATTATACTGAAAACAACCATAAATGAAAAGAAATAAATGAAAAGAAATAAATGAAAAGAAATAAATGAAAAGAAATAAATGAAATTTCTCATAAAGGGACAAAAAAGCAAAAAAATACGCCTAAGCCAAAATTGACTTAAGCGTACATAAGTTATTTTCTAATAGCACTCAACGATTTCTCCAATATAGTAATTATGGAAATCATTGTTATAAAATGCCTTTACAATTGCTTCCGGAAGATTTTCGTCCAGCTTTCCAACGCAGTCGATTTTACATTCGTAATAAGCCTGGCAGCCTGCAACCACAGGGCTGTCTACAGCCTTAGCCGGAACAAAGTCAACAATAGTGCCTTTATCCAGCTCGGAGCCGGAGCGTGTGCCACAAATGGTAAGCTCTTCCTTTAGTGCGCCATCAAATGGAATACTTATGGTAAAGCTGTCTGCCTTCTCAATAAGTCCGTTAGTATAACGCTGTGGACGAACCACCGTAATAAAATGAGGCTTATTCCAAATATAACCGATAAACCCCCAGGAAACAGTCATAGTGTTAACAGCGTCACCGCTTTTAACGGTCAAGAAAGCTCCTGCCTTTGAAAGATTGTACATAGCAGCATCAAGATTCTTTGTAAAGTCCATAAAAATCACCTTTCTTTATTTTTTTAACGGCTACCTAAAACCGGCACAATAATATTCGTTCCCGGTATTAGGTAATCCGTTCTCATTCTATTGAACTTTTTAATTAGCCTTACATACTGGGAGGGATTAAGTGAGCCGGAATTATAGCGTTGTGCAATGGTAGAGAGTGAGTCCCCATCACTGACTTCAACATCAATATAATATATATTGTCGCTGGTAGCCCCGTATGCCGATTTATTTTCTAACGCTGAGCCAAAAGGGGTTGACAAAAGAGCAAGGGCAGAAACCAATAAAAAAATAGTTTTCTTCATAGGCAAAAACACCTCCGAACATTCGTTTGATTTATATTATCAAAACAAACATTCGATGTCAATACCAAACCCTTTTATCTTTCAATAATTTTACAAGTATGTAAGAGTATCGCAATTTTTGCTTCAAAATGCAAAACATTCGTTTGATTTATTCCAAGAAATATGTTATTCTTGTGTAAATAAGTAAAGCCGCAAAATGCGGCAATCCAATGAAATTTGAAACGAAAGGGTGGCATTATGGCCGAAAAACTAACCAAAAGCCAACAACTAATATATGATTTTTTGAAGAAGGAGATACGCCAAAAGGGTTATCCGCCTTCGGTAAGGGAGATTAGCGAGGCTGTAGGCTTAAGCTCGACCTCCACCATTCACTCCCATCTATCATCCTTAGAAAAAAAAGGCTACATAAGACGCTCCTTTGCCAAAAAAAGCCGCTCCATAGAAATTCTTGAGCCGGATTTTTACGGCTCCGGGCGTGAGCTGGTTAATGTGCCTATTGTAGGAAAGGTTACTGCCGGGCAGCCTATTTTGGCTGTGGAAAATATTGAGGATACCTTTCCTATTCCTGTGGAGTACGTCCATGATGATAAGGTTTTTATGCTTAGGGTACAAGGTGACAGCATGATGAACGCCGGAATTTTTCACAAGGACTTGATTCTTGTAAGGTCACAGCCTACGGCTAATAACGGTGACATTGTGGTAGCGCTCATTGAGGATTCTGCCACCGTTAAAACCTTCTACAAAGAAAAGGGAGCCATACGCCTACAGCCGGAAAACCCCAGCTATGAGCCGATTATTGTTCGAGATGTTATAATTTTAGGTAAGGTTATCGGCTTGTATAGAAAGATTTAAAGAAAATCTTAAAGAAATTTTTCAGTCAAGCCTTTAACTCGGGCGATAGCCTCGTCTTTGTTCTTGTCAAAATCCTTTGCAACCAGTGAAATAATATTAGCTATCTCCTTCATATCCTCCTCTTTATAGCCTATTGTTGTTACGGCAGGTGTACCAAGTCTTATACCGCTAGTAACAAATGGGCTTTCTGGGTCAAATGGGATAGCATTCTTGTTACAGGTTACGTTAACCTCGTCTAAAAGCTTCTCGCATTTTTTGCCGGTGATGTTCATATTTCTTAAATCTACCAGCATCAAATGGTTGTCTGTACCGTTTGATACTAAATTAAAGCCGTTTTCGATTAGGCTGTTAGCCAATTGAGCGGCATTTTTTATTATTTGGGCAGAATATTCTTTAAAAGAAGGCTCTAGTGCTTCCTTAAAGCTTACTGCCTTAGCGGCAATTATGTGCATTAGGGGGCCGCCTTGGGTGCCTGGGAAAATTGCCTTGTCTATAGCCTGAGCAAATTCAGACTTACAAAGAATCAAGCCACCTCTTGGGCCT
>CAYWBF010000346.1:0-3196 GCA_964456085.1 uncultured Eubacteriales bacterium | reverse complement strand
CCCGGCAAGAAAGTGTTTATTAATGATGCTATTGAGGAAATGCGTAAGCATTTGAAGAACGTTGTTTTTGAAATAAACCTTATGGTTAATGAAGCACTTGAAGGAAATTTGTCTGTAAAGGCACAGGTTACTAAATTCGATGGAGACTGGGCAAGGATTATGGAGGGGCTTAATAACGTCCTTTCAAACATAACAACACCTGTTATGGACGCTTCAAATACCCTACAGGAAATGGCTAAGGGTAGCCTAAGCCACAAAATGAGCGGCAGCTACAAGGGCGATTTTGCCTTATTGTCCAATGCAGTAAACACAACCTCTCAGACTTTTTCCACATATGTAGGTGAGATTTCCCAAGCGCTTACGAGAATCGCAGATGCAAACCTTGACGTTCAAATTACCCGTGATTACATTGGGGATTTTGCCAGCATTAAGGTTGCATTGAATTCCATTACTGCTAAGTTTAACAATATTATTAAGGATATAAGCACCGCCTCAAGTAACGTGGCATCAAACGCAAGGCAAATAGCCGAAACAAGCTCGAGCCTAGCCATGGGTGCATCAGAGCAAACCAAGTCGGTAGAGGAATTATCAGAGAGCATAGAAAACATTAACGGCATGATTAATATTAATGCTCAAAATGCAAATGAAGCTAACAGCTTATCCGAAAATTCTAAGGACACCGCACTTAAGGGCAATGCTGCAATGAAAAAAATGCTTGCCTCCATGGACGAAATTAAGGAAGCAAGCAATAATATTTCAAAAATAATTAAAGTAATTGAGGATATTGCCTTCCAAACAAACCTTTTAGCTCTTAACGCCGCTATTGAAGCTGCTCGTGCAGGGGTTCACGGAAAGGGTTTTGCAGTAGTAGCAGAGGAGGTTCGCAGTCTTGCCTCAAGAAGTCAAAGCGCTGCAAAGGAATCCACTGCGCTTATTGAGGATTCTATTGTAAAGGTTGGTTACGGGGTAGAAATTGCAAGCTCAACGGCTGAATTTTTGGAAGCAATCGTATCAGATATTAATAAGGTATCGGGAATCGTATCCAATATTGTGGATTCCTCTGAACAGCAGACTAAGTCCGTTTCCCATATCACAGAAGCTCTGAACGAAATCAACAACGTTGCACAAACCAACTCCTCCACAAGTGAGGAATCTGCCGCAACAGCAGAGGAGCTTTCCGGACAGGCGGAAACTCTTAGTAGTATTGTGTCTGTTTTTAAGCTAGGCTAAGCTAGGGTGTCTGGGTGAGTGCAGCTCCCCCAAACTAAAATTGCTCTAAAAATCAAGGGATTGTTGCAAAGCCAAATTGACTTTGCAACAATCCCTTTTATATTAACTGCAACACTTCCACATAAACATTTTCACCACTGGTATAGCTTATTACTTGAATCGGAAAAGGCATGTTATTTAAAAATTTAAAATCAATTTGCCCATATGATGTAGCTGCGTCTCTATCATCAGGAACGTATGTGACCTTTGCGGAATGTGGGTGGCGTTCAACTATTTCAAAGCCGGCTTTTTCCACTGCGTTATATAAGGTTGAGCTTACCTGACAAACTCCACCGCCGTAGCCGTAATCCTCCTTGCCCTTAATAAAAATTTTACCCAACTTGTAACCGTTCTTCTTGGTTGTTGGCCCTACAGCCTCATTAAAAGAGAAAACCTGCTCAGGCATAACAACAGCTCCGTTTATAAGACTGGCGGCACGGTTTATGTTATGTGCTCTGCCCTTAGTAGCTTTGTGAAAGCTAGTTGAGAATTTTGACAAAACTTGTGCGGATTGATTAGCCGTACTAGGATAATCTATAACAGGCAGCGTACTGGCGTGTGCAATTTTTCCGGCGTAGGTGGGCAGGCTAATTGTAGAGATGCTTCTATCCCGACCTCTGGCACATGCTGTCAATACCAATAATATGCATAACAATAATAAAAGTTTTGCTAAGGTAGTGCCTTTAAACATAAAAACTCCCCCATAATAATTTCTTTTAACTATTATTTGAAGTGAGCATAAAAGTATTCCTTGGTGCCATCTGTAATTTATTGCTCTATAGCGTATTATTGGAATACTTTTTTTAAAATAGGGCTTATTTATAAAATGGTTTGACTTATATGAAATAAATTATATAATTAGGATAATAAATAAAAACATTTTTTGGAAGCAACAGCTTCGTAAATAGAAATATTTCTCAAGGGTGCTGATAATGGATATTATAAAAAACATTTTTTCAACTATAAATGCTCTTTGCTTAATAATAGGAATTTTATTTATTTCTGTAATGCTGCCTACCTACAGCATGGATTTTTATAAGCATGAGTATAAAAAAAACAATATAAAGGAAATACTTAAAACAACTGATGATGAGCTTATTAATGTAACAACCCATTTGCTAAGATATATAGGCGGCAAAGAAGAAAATCTTACGGTTTTTGCAACAATTGCCGGAGAACGGCGAGAATTTTTTAATCAAAAAGAAAAGGAACACATGGTTGACGTAAAAATTCTGTTTGACCTAGGTAATATCATAGGCAAGCTTGCTCTAATAGGCTTTGGTATTACAGGTATAGCAGTATTTCTTATAAATAGGCAGCCTATAAAAACACTGGCTTTTGCTAATATGTTGGCATCTTCAATATTTTTAGGCGTATTAGCAGTGCTTGCATTTTTAATATCCCTTAATTTTCAATATGCCTTTGAGATTTTTCATAAGCTGCTTTTCACAAACGACCTTTGGCAGCTTGAACCGAGCACTGACCTTTTAATTAATCTTGTTCCGTTACCATTTTTTATTGATATTGCAATATTAGTATGTACCATTTTTGTTATAGCATTGCTTGGGGTAATTATTACCTCTGCTGTTTTATTAAAGAAGTCGAATCACTAATTTCGCTTTCTTGCGGCTAAGGATTGATTCTATGGGAATTGTTTGGTTTATTATAAAGTTAATTTTAATTATTTTTTTTATCATTTTATCAGTGCTTTTTGTTTTATTGCTTACAATTCTTTTTGTGCCTATTATTTATAAGGTAGATTGTGATAATCATGATAAGCTTAATGTAGATGTTAAAATAAGCTGGTTGTTTAACTCAGTAAGGTTTTATTACCTTCGCAAGGAAGGAAACAGTAAAACGAAGCTTTATGTGTTATTCTTCTATGTTTTGGGTAAGAATAATGAAGAATTGGGAGAATCCCTAAGCG
>CAYWBF010000345.1:0-3207 GCA_964456085.1 uncultured Eubacteriales bacterium | reverse complement strand
GGGCTCCCCCTCAAGTCTGTGGGAGGTCGTGAGAAAGTTTCATTATCTCCAATGCGGGTCATGGCGCTATGCTTGCCAAAGCATAGCTGTAAGCGGAGGACGGTTCTCGCTCGGGCAGGCAGGAGTTGAAAAATGATTAGTGACAAATGTCGTTCAACATACCTACCCGTCATCGCGCCGTTCTCACCGGCTCACCGCATTGGAGTGTGTACCTGGAATACCGTATATGAACGGGCAAATCGCCCATTATTTGTCAAGGTGCATGAGAGGACAGAAAAACCCCCTCAATATAAATCCTAATCTGCAAGCCTTTTGGCAACCAAAATCCAAAAATTATTTTTGAAAACACAAAAATAAAAGGCGGCACTTTGGTTAAGTGACCGCCTTTTATAGCTGCTTAAAGCAAATTCTTATTCGGTTTTATACTCGCTCACTTCGGCTGTATCAGGATGAATAAAAGTTATTTGCAATCCCTTTTTGATTGCGTAGTTTACTGTCTGTCCTAATCCGTTCCGCTCGTTCCTGTCCTGGTCGTAAACTGCTAAAAGGTACTGTGTATTGTCAATCATGTAGTAGTTAAGCCTTTTATAGGCTACGGGGGAGTGATGCCTGTTGATGACTTCTTTATTGTTACAGTAATCCAATATATTTTGATATCGTTTTTTCTGACTGGCTGTAAAAGTATCGGACTGTTCGGGAAAGGGAATGGCACAGAACAATTTCATATCGGAAAAGTCCGTTTGCTGTTTTAACTCGATTATAGTTTCTGCCGCCCATGTGTCAACGCCCACTGCACAGCCAATGTAAAAAACTTTTACACCTTTTTGATACAGCTTCTTTATCTGCTTTGTGAGCGCCACCTTAATTTTTTGACATAGTGGTGCTTGTTCGTTGTATTTGAACTTAAGCCGCTGGGGCTTATGTCCTGTAATGGTACATGATAATTTACTATCCATGAAAAACTCTCCTTTATTATGCTTATTAAGTCTATATGCACTTTAGTGTCATTATAGCACAGTCGATTTGCGCATACAATACATGTAGCAATTATTCTACGAACGAGGTATTGTTATGCAAATTGATTATTTAGATATAGGCAGCCGTATAAGAGCCGAACGCACAAAACAAAATATATCGCAGGAAAAACTTGCCGAAATGGTCGGCTGTGGAACAACGCATATAAGCCACATTGAAACAGGAAACACCATACCAAGTATGAAAACATTTATAGCCATTATCAACGCCCTTAACCTTTCTTCCGATGAATTGCTCCGCAATCACATAGATAAGGCGAAGCATGTGCTTGAGGGGGAAATATCGGATATAATAAATGATTGTAGTGATGAAGAAACCCGGATTATTGCCGATACTATTAATGCTTTGAAAAAGAGTCTGCGTAGTAATATTAGGACATAGGCAATCACCTCCTTAAATTTATGGAGAGAAAAGGGAAACGTAATTGTTTAGCTCTCCGTCAATAATTGCCATCAACGCCGCTTGGGAAGTTTTTGCGGTTTTTGCGGTTATTGCCAGTCAATTAAGCTATTGTGCAGTTTTTGAATTACCTTTTTCTTTTGCTTCCCAACGGCTTGATGGGATATGCACAGTATCTTTGCCGTTTCTCTCTCGGTAAGTCCGTCAAAGTAAAGATAATCTATCAATTGACGCTCTTTTTCGGTCAATGCATGCAACGATTCATGTAAGCATTGCATAAGCTGTTTTTCCTCGAAATCTTCCATGATATCAGCGGATACATCAGCACGAATTTCATCTTGAAGCGTAGCATCCTTTTTCTTGCTCCGTGCACGCTGATATTCTGAATGGTTGTCCGCTTTATACAGTTCATCGTCAACAGGCACATCAACAAGATGTTTCAAACCATCTACGTAAACCCTCTGTTTCCTATGTTTTTTCATAGGGCTTGTCCTCCTTTCTTCAAAAATTCAGAAGAAAGGAGGACTCACGGATACTTTGCGACAAAACATTGCCACTCGGAAAGAAAAATTGACAGGTCGCCCTTATAGCGATATAAGGAACGGTAAACAAAAAGGCGGCCGATTCTACGAATTATCGTAAAATCGGCCGCCACAAGACGGTAATAATCATTAAGAAGTCCGCAGAAAGCGACACAGTGGGCAGGAGGTGGTTTACCGTCCCGCCCAGAGGCTTGTCCACCGCGTTTGCATTGTTCGCGGGGCGCTCTCTGAGTCTTATGTACTGTGTGTCCGTTCGGAGCGTACCCAATACATCGGGACGTCTTAATGTTGTGGATGCTATTATCCATAACATTTTAAACTCCTTATCCGCTAATCAAGCGGACGGCACACAGGCAGTAATCACCCTTTTGTCAATAATATTGCAACGGCAAAGGGTGATGCTGCCATGCCGAATTTGTATTTTTCATATTCAGTTGTAAAGTAAAAGATGTTGCTGATTTGTCGGTATTGGTTGCAGTCACCGCACCACCGCCTTTTTGTAGATTTGTTTTTTGGCACAAGAAAAAAGCAGATAAAATCACCCTATTTCAGCAGCTTTTTTTATTAGCTGAAATCGGGTTCTATCTGCTTTTTTCTCTTGTAGCTGTATTACAAATTAAAATAAAATGAGCCGATAATCGTGATTGTTCTCACGAATTATCGGCTCTGCGTCTTAGCGTCTGGCTCTTTGATAACTGACATATTTAATTGTCGTACTGCGATTACGGTTTCCTGCTTGCATTTGGGGCAATATAGGGGGAAATTTTCAAGTATCGTATCCTCACGTATTCGCTGTCTTGTTTTATTCTTACATATTGGGCATAGTATCCAGTTCGTTTCCACTGTCTCCCTCCTAAAAATACAAAATCACTACAATACGCCAAACCCCATTGTCATACTTTAAGCCTCCTTCATAGTTTATCTTGTTGTATTATTCAAATTTTAAATATTCAAAAGAAAGAAACAAAAATATAAGGCAAACCAAAATCAAAATCAAAACCTCAAAACCAATTCCCGATAATGGTTGATTGAACAAAATTAGTTTTTTAATGCCTGTAATCGCCCAATAGTTTAGCGTAAATTTGCCTGCTATCTGCATAAATGAAGGTGTTATTTCCAAAGGCCACCAACTTCCTCCGACGGCGGACATAAGCATAAACAGCAACATTGCGAATCCATTAGCTTGCTTTAGAGATTTCGATATACTAGCTATAAATACTCCTATTGCACC
>CAYWBF010000344.1:0-3207 GCA_964456085.1 uncultured Eubacteriales bacterium | reverse complement strand
GATGACTCTAACATACTGGATGACTTGGACGACGATTTCCCCGATGATGACGCTTTTGTAAGCGACAAGTTAATTCTTGACAGTGACCTTTTCAGCGAGTCGCTTTTAGGAGATTCTAGCTTACCCGACGATTTGGGAATTTTTAAAAAGAAGTAGCAACCGAGAGTAAAAGAAGTGCTAACAAAATTTTATAGCAAGGAGATGCCGGTATATTCTTGCATCTCCTTGCTTAATGAGTGCTTCTCTAAAAGGAGAGATTAAATGAATACACAGAATACTGAACAATCTATAGTGTTTGATTCTATTAAGATTGGTTTAGCGTCTCCTGAAAAAATTCGGGATTGGTCACGGGGCGAAGTAAAAAAACCGGAAACTATTAACTACAGAACACTTAAGCCCGAGCGTGACGGTTTATTTTGTGAGAGGATTTTTGGACCTAATAAGGACTGGGAATGCCATTGCGGAAAATATAAACGTATTAGATATAAAGGCATAGTGTGTGACCGATGCGGTGTTGAAGTTACAAAATCAAAGGTTCGTAGGGAGCGTATGGGACATATTGAGCTTGCCGCTCCTGTTTCTCATATATGGTATTTCAGAGGAATCCCCTCAAGAATGGGGCTTATTCTTGCCATGTCTCCAAGAGCCTTGGAAAAGGTTTTGTATTTTGCTTCCTATATAGTGCTCGACCCAGGTGACACAAAGCTTCAATATAAGGCTCTTTTGACAGAAAAAGAATACAGAGACGCTTATGAGGAATACGGCAATTCCTTTAGGGTTGGTATGGGCGCCGAGGCTATTAAAGAGCTTTTGCATACAATTGACTTGGAAACTGAGTCTGTAGAGTTAAAGAAGGCTTTAAAGGACTCCGGCGGACAAAAGAGAATAAGGCTAATCAAAAAGCTGGAGGTTATTGAATCCTTTAGGGTTTCCAAGAATAAGCCAGAATGGATGATTTTAGATGTAATACCTGTTATTCCTCCGGATTTGCGCCCTATGGTGCAGCTAGACGGCGGCAGGTTTGCTACCTCTGACTTAAATGATTTATATAGAAGAGTTATTAACAGAAACAACCGCTTAAAAAGGCTACTCGACCTCGGAGCACCAGATATTATTGTAAGAAATGAAAAAAGAATGCTTCAAGAGGCTGTAGACGCATTAATTGACAACGGCCGCCGTGGCAGACCTGTTACCGGCCCCGGAAACAGAGCCTTAAAATCCCTCTCCGACTTGCTCAAAGGCAAACAGGGTCGATTCAGACAGAATCTTTTGGGTAAGCGTGTTGATTACTCCGGACGTTCTGTTATCGTTGTTGGGCCTAACCTTAAGATTTATCAGTGCGGACTTCCAAAGGAAATGGCTATTGAGCTTTTTAAGCCCTTTGTTATGAAAAAGCTTGTTTCCTCCGGCTTAGCACATAATATTAAATCTGCAAAGAGAATGGTTGAGCGTTTACAAACAGAGGTTTGGGACGTTTTAGAGGACGTTATTAAGGAACACCCTGTAATGCTTAACAGAGCACCTACCCTTCACAGACTCGGTATCCAAGCCTTTGAGCCTGTTTTGGTTGAGGGTCGTGCTTTAAAGCTTCACCCGTTGGTATGTACAGCTTATAACGCCGACTTTGACGGCGACCAAATGGCGGTGCATGTGCCCCTTAGCGTAGAGGCTCAAGCAGAGTGCCGCTTCTTGCTTTTGGCACCAAACAACCTTCTTAAGCCTTCTGACGGTGCTCCCGTTACTGTTCCTTCACAGGACATGGTGCTTGGTATTTACTACTTGACCATTATGCGTGAAAACCAGCTTGGGGAGGGTAAATTTTTCAAGGACGAGTATGAAGCCATGCTTGCCTACGAGAACAACTCCATAAGCCTTCACGCAAAAATCAAGGTTAGGCGTACTTTAGAGATAGACGGTGAGTATTACTCCAGAGTAATTGAAACTACTGTAGGCAGAATTATTTTTAATGAGGTATTGCCTCAAGACATTGGTTTTGTAGACAGAACCTCTTTTGAAAATAAATTTTTATATGAAATTGAATTCTTGGTTGATAAAAAGGCACTTGGTAAAATTATCACCAGATGCATTAACAAGTATGGCAGCACCAGCACGGCTCTTGTTTTGGATAAGGTTAAGGACTTAGGCTTTAAATTTTCCACCAAGGGTGCACTTACGGTTTCCGTATCAGATATGGAAATTCCCGAGGTAAAACAGAAATTCCTAAATAGAGCAGAAGAAACAGTAGAAAGCATTATGAAGCTTTACCGCCGTGGTCTTATGACCAACGAGGAGCGTCACATAAAGGTTATTTCTGCATGGAACGAAGCCAACGAGGAAATTACTAAGGCACTTTTGGCCGGACTTGGAAAAGACAATAACATCTTCATGATGGCAAACTCGGGCGCCAGAGGCTCAAACAACCAAATTAAGCAGCTTGCCGGTATGCGTGGACTTATGGCAAGCCCCTCCGGCGGTACAATCGAGTTGCCTATCAAATCAAACTTCCGTGAAGGCTTATCCGTTCTTGAATACTTCATTTCTGCTCACGGCGCCAGAAAGGGTCTTGCAGATACAGCTCTTAGAACAGCTGACTCCGGGTATCTTACTCGCCGTCTTGTTGACGTTTCCCAAGATATTATTATTAGAGATTGGGACTGCGTAAGCGAGGGAGACAACAAGCCCGGTATGTGGGTATCTGCGTTTAAAGATGGTGACGAGGTAATCGAACCGTTAAGCGACAGGGTAAGAGGCCGTTTCTCTATTGAGCCTATTGTTCACCCAGAGACAGGGAAGGTTATTGTACCAGAGGATACACTTATTACACCTGACGCTGCTGATGAAATTGAGCAATCCGGTTTGGATAAGGTATTGATACGTACTATTTTGACCTGCCGCTCACGAGTTGGGCTTTGCTCAAAATGCTACGGCGCAAATATGGCCTCCGGTCGTGTTGTTCGTATTGGCGAGTCTGTTGGTATTATTGCGGCTCAATCCATTGGTGAGCCTGGTACTCAGCTTACTATGAGAACCTTCCACACCGGCGGTATTGCAAGTAACGAGGACATCACTCAAGGTTTGCCTCGTGTTGAGGAGCTTTTTGAAGCACGTAAGCCTAAGGGCCTTGCTATAATTGCCGAATTTGCAGGCAGAGTAAATGTTACCGATAACAAGAAAAAGCGTGAGGTAACCATTACAAATGACGTATCC
>CAYWBF010000343.1:0-3207 GCA_964456085.1 uncultured Eubacteriales bacterium | reverse complement strand
CTATTTGCTTTGCTGCTCACAATATATGCAGCGATATATTCTTTTACCATAGTCCATCAGCTTAAAAACATGTGCAAGCTCCTGCTCAATGCTTGTAATACAACGAGGATTTTTACATTTTACAACATTTACGATTTTTTCGGGCAGAGTAAGCTGCTTTTTGCTGGTGATTTGACCGTTTTCTATTGTGTTAACAGTAATGTCCGGGTCTATGTAGCCTAAGATGTTAAGGTCAATGTCCAGCCTATCCTCGATTTTAATTATATCCTTCTTGCCCTGCTTCTTGCTTTTTACGTTTTTTATAATGGCTACGCTGCAATCAAAGCTGTCCAGATTCAAGTAATTATATATGTCCATACTCTTACCGGCCTTGATATGGTCAATGACAAGGCCGCGTTCAATACTGTCTACACTAAGCATGGGGCACCTCCAATAGCTTTAAAATTAATGCCATTCGTATAAATTTCCCGCACTTCGCCTGGAAGAAGTAATGTGCTCTGGGGTCGTTGTCAACCTCCACGGATATTTCGTTTACCCTTGGCAGAGGGTGGAGTATGGCCAAGTCCTCCTTGGCCAGAGCCAGCTTATCTTTATTGAGTATATAAATGTCTTTAAGACGGATATAGTCCTCTTCGTTAAAGAAGCGTTCCTTTTGTACCCTAGTCATGTACAAGATGTCCATTTTTGAAATAGAGCTTTCCAGGTCAATAGTCTCCTCAAACTGTACTCCATTTTTTCTAAGGACTTCATTTTTAATGTAAGAGGGCAGCTTTAGCTCGGGTGGAGATACAAGCACAAATTTAACACCCTCATACTCTGCAAGCGCCTTTATAAGGGAATGAACTGTTCTGCCAAATTTCAAGTCGCCGCATAA
The DNA here is from genome assembly GCA_964456085.1 of uncultured Eubacteriales bacterium. Taxonomy (GTDB): domain Bacteria; phylum Bacillota; class Clostridia; order Lachnospirales; family CAYWBF01; genus CAYWBF01. The sequence continues at coordinate 2,333 of CAYWBF010000343.1, read as the reverse complement.
GCCTACGGTAAGGTTTACGAAGCGTTTTTTTACCTTGTGAATGGTTAAAAGGTCGGTAAGAGTTTGGGTTGGGTGCTGATGACCGCCGTCTCCGGCGTTTATTACGGGAATAGTGGAGTGGTTTGACGCAACCAAGGCGGCACCCTCCTTCGGGTGGCGAATTACTGCAACATGTGCGTACTGGGATATTGTCCTAATGGTGTCTGCAACAGATTCTCCTTTAACCGCCGAGCTTCCCTCCTGTGAGGAGAACCCAAGGGCGCTGCCTCCAAGAGCAAGCATAGCAGCCTCAAAGCTTAGCCTTGTTCTTGTGCTCGGCTCATAAAACAGTGTAGCCAAAATTTTGCCCCTGCAAAGCTGGCTGTACGGCTCCGGGTCGTCCATAATATTTTCAGCAACCCTTATAAGCTGGTCAATTTCATCTAATGTAAGGTCTTTTGGGTCAATAACATGCCTCATTGTGTACCTCCTAAATCTTTAAAATCGCAAAAAAAAGAGGTGTATCTAAGGTAAATACAAACAATACCCCCCATAGGAAATTTCTTCCAATAAGAAAAGAAATTTTAAGGGAGAAAGTAAGCATACCTTAGATACTCCTCGCATTATTCTTGAGAAAACGCCATAAGAGCTACGTGTCTTGAGCGTTTAATGGAAATAGTTAACGTTCTTTGGTGCTTAGCGCAATTACCGGTTATTCTGCGTGGTAAAATTTTCCCACGTTCGGAGATAAAGCGTTTAAGCTTACCAACATCTTTATAATCAATGAAATTGATTTTATCAGCACAAAAAGCGCAAACACGTTTTTTTCTGCGCCCACGTTTCTTCTGAATCATTAAAATTGCCTCCTTTCAAAATTTTAAAGCTGTTAATTAAAAGGGTAAATCGTCATCGTCGTCTATGCTTTCAACAATTGCTGAAAAGCCCTCGGGGTCGCTCATAGGAGATGGTGCCTTACCGCTCTGGAAGCTGGCGTTAGCGCCAGAGGATTCCCTTTGCTGGAAGGAGGCTTTGCTCTCCGCAAAATCCTGCTCCTCTATAACAACCTCGGTAACATAACGCTTTTGACCACTTTGATCATCGTAGCTGCGTACCTGAAGCCTGCCGCAAACCGTCATTTGCATACCCTTTTTCAAATACTTCTCAGCAAACTCGCCAGCCTTACCAAAGGCCACACAGTTGATAAAATCCGCATCGGCTTCGCCTTCACGCTTAAAACGGCGGTTAACTGCAAGAGAGTACCTAGCTACCGCAAGCGGCTCACTAGACTGGGTATACCTAACCTCAGGGTCACGGGTCAGCCTTCCCATTAGAATAACCTTATTCATGGACTTGTCCCCCTTAAAGCACTATTAAGCCTCAAGCTTAACAATCAAATATCTAAGAACCTGCTCCATAATTCTAATACGTCTTTCAAGCTCTGCGGGAACTGTAGGATCTGCCGTAAATGTAACGAAAGCGTAAATCCCTTCATTTTGCTTTAAAATTTCGTATTGAAGCCTTCTTTTGCCCCACTCGTCAATCTTATCAATTGTCCCGTTAAAACGGGTAATAAGTGCCTGAATTTTTTCAAATTGGGCTTTATAGCCCTCCTCATCAAGAGTTGGCACAAACACAAGGGCTAGCTCATACTTGTTCATGTAGTACACCTCCTTCTGGACTTTGGCGCACTTCCGGAAGCAAAGCCTCCTGTGTGCACAAGGAAATAAAGCAATCATAAAAGTGTATTGACTGCGCTTTTTAAAATTGCTCCTGCTTATTTTTTTAGCACAGAAATAATAACATATCTAGCTGAATTATGCAAATGTTTTTTCAAAATTAAGCTTTTTCCCTCTCCAAAATAATAATATTTATAAATGGAAGCAGCTCTTTTATTTTATTGTAAACGTCCTCTGATTTAATGTTATGACCGGAGCGCTCAAGCTCGGGGAATTGGGGTGGCATACCCAGCACTAGGTGAGTTATTTTTTCGTCGCTTATAAATTGTAAAATCGTATCGGGAATAGATTGGCCGCACAAGCCATGAATCACGCCGCCTAGGTTTGCACCATAGTTAAAAAGCTCCTGCAATAGCAGCTGGGATTCTTCTGTATTTAATACGGAGTCGCCCTTTTCCACATGAAGAATGTGAAGCTGCCCACCGTTTTCCTTGGCAATCTCCAAGCCCTTGTTAATAAGCCTCTTAGAGTTTGCTTGGGGCGTAATGCAGGCTAAAACCTTAATGTTTTTCATTACTCTCCTCCTTTAATTAGATTTCACTTCATATTAATTTAGCTAATAACCTTTTTACAGTAATTATTTATCTAAAGTACCAAGAATAATTACAATGTCATAAT
>CAYWBF010000342.1:0-3216 GCA_964456085.1 uncultured Eubacteriales bacterium | reverse complement strand
GACACATTTAACCTAATTATAAATGAATACGGCTTAAACAATAAGGTAGATGAAATAATGGATTTTTACATGAGCCATCTGCTTGAAATATTCTCAAAGGAAAATCTTGTGCCTTCAAAGGGGCTTGTAAAGCTTCTGAAATTATTAAAGGACAATAACTATAAGCTGGCGGTAGCATCATCCTCCTCCTACGCCCTAATTAATCTGGTGCTTGGAAAGCTTGGGATTAACGGGTATTTTGACAAAATAGTTTCCGGGGAAGGGGTTAAAAACGGAAAGCCTGCTCCTGATGTATTTTTATATGCGGCAGAATGTCTTGGCTCGGAGCCTTCAGAGTGTGTTGTGGTTGAGGATTCCTCACATGGGGTTATGGCGGCGTTTAACGCCGGAATGAAGTGCATAGGATATTTAAACGAAACCTCGGGAGAACAGGACTTAAGCAAGGCTACTATAATAATCTCGGACTTTGATGAAATAAATGCGGATTTATCTAACTTTTAACGTGTTTAAAGGGTATTGACAACCATTATTTGCAAGGGTAAACTGAACAAAACCGCTTGCATTAATAAATGAAAGGAAGTGAAGCTTTATGGGTATAAGCAACTGCCTAGGGGGCGTTTACGGTGACGTATGCGAAACGGTTATTTTGCTTAACGACCCACTGCGTGCAAAATTCGTCTCCGAAAACTACCTGCGTGAGGTTAACTGCTATAGCGTAATAAGAGGAATGTTTGGCTATACAGGACTTTATAACGGAAAAAAGGTTTCGGTGCAGTCTATTGGCATTTGGATTCCAACTACCTGTATTTATCTTTATGACCTGATTCATGACCACAAGGTTAAAATCTTAATTTTGTTAGGCTATGCAACAGCACTTTCAAAGGAGCCGGAGGTGGGGGACGTGATTATAGCAACTTCTGCCAGCGGAAATAACAATATAAACAATATGGAGTTTCCCGGCTTGACCTTTGCTCCAACACCAACCTATGAGCTGTGTGAAAGAGCTGTTAACAGCCTATCGGCTAGGGAGGTTAAGTACTTCCTCTCGCCTGTTCTTACCACAGATATTCCCTTAGAGGACGAAAGCCTTATAAATAAATGGCGCAGCCTTGGAGTTATTGCATGGGATACAGAAACCGCCGGTCTTTATACATACGGCGCAAAATTTTCTGTTTCTACCGTATCCATGCTAACCGTTTGCAGCAATCTGGCTACAGGCAAGGCGGCGTCGCTTGACCAGCAGCGCAGCGGCTTCACAAAGGTTTTGGAGGCTGCGCTTAATATGGCAGGGGAGGGGAAATAATGGGCGCTTTTATAAATGCAAAAAAAGGTGAGGTTGCCGAAACGGTTTTATTGCCGGGAGACCCTTTGCGCGCGAAGGTTGTGGCAGAAACCTTTCTTAAAAACCCAAAATGCTATAACGTAGAAAAGGGTATGCTGGGATTTACCGGCGAGTATAAGGGCAAGCTTGTTTCTGTGCAAGGCACAGGCATGGGAGTACCTTCTGCTACACTTTGCGTTAGAGAGCTTGTTAAGGACTATGGAGCTAAAAACCTTATAAGAATAGGTACTTGCGGCTCTATTCGTGCTGATATTCCCGTTTATTCCGTTTTAGTTGCACAGGCGGCTTCGTCCTCCTGTAATATAAATAATTTGGTAGGCATACCAAATGTTAACTTTGCACCTACTGCCGATTTTGGGCTTGTAAGAAAATCAGTGGAGGCGGCAAAGTCACTAGGCATTGACTGCAAGGTAGGTACTGTTATAACAGCAGAGCTTTTCCATAACCCCGATGGCTTTACAAATAAATTTGCAGAGTGGGGGCATATGGCTATAGAAATGGAAGCCGCAGGAATTTATATAGAGGCCGCAAAGCTTGGAGTGCGTGCACTTTCCATTCTTACTGTAAGCGACAGCTTAGTTACCTTCGAGCTGACAACTGCCGAGCAGCGTCAAAACTCCTTTACAGAAATGATGAGGGTTGCATTAGAAACCGCTCATATGATATAAAAATCAGTTTCGAGGAGGGAAATATGCAAGCGCTATCTGATTTTGAAACCGTTAGCTATAACTATAAAAGCAATGCTGTAGTAATCATTGACCAGACAATTTTGCCTAATGAAGTAGAGTTTATAGAGTTAAAAACCTTAGAGGAGGTTTATGAGGCTATTTACTTGCTTAAGGTAAGGGGAGCGCCAGCTATTGGCGTTGCCGCCGCTTACGGAATGGCTATGGCTGCCTCTTATATTGAGGATAACAACAGCTATGAGGGATTTTTAAGTGTATTCCGTGAAAAAAAAGCTTATCTTGCTTCTTCTCGTCCTACTGCGGTGAATTTGTTTTGGGCGCTTAACCGTATGGAGAAGGTTGTTACAGATAACAGCCAGCAGTCGGTTGGGGAAATAAAAAAACTACTTCTAGCGGAAGCAGATAAGATAAAAGAAGAGGACATAAGAGTTTGCCGAAGGATTGGAGAAAACGGTCTTACACTTATTAAGGACGGCTTTGGGATTTTAACTCATTGTAATGCCGGGCGTTTGGCTACGGTTAAGTATGGTACTGCTTTGTCTCCTATTTATGTAGGGTTGGAGAAAGGCTATACATTTAAGGTGTTCACTGACGAAACCCGTCCTTTGCTTCAAGGGGCAAGACTTTCCTCCTTTGAGCTGTCAAGCGCAGGGGTTGATACCACTGTTATTTGCGACAACATGGCTTCAGCTGTTATGCAAAAGGGGCTTATACAAGCAGTTTTTGTAGGAGCCGACAGAATTGCTGCAAACGGTGACGCAGCAAACAAAATAGGAACATCTGGTGTGGCTATTTTGGCTAAATATTACAATATTCCATTTTATGTTGCCGCACCTCTTTCTACATTTGATGTAAATTGTGCCTCAGGCAAGGATATAAAAATAGAGGAGCGCCCAGCCCATGAGGTAACGGACATGTGGTATAAAATGCCAATGGCTCCGGAAGGCGTAAAGGTTTTTAATCCAGCCTTTGACGTTACACCATATGATAATATTACTGCAATCGTTACAGAGTATGGAGTATTAAAGCCACCCTTTGACCAAGGGATCAAAAATATGTTTTTACAGACACAGAGTAATCATATATAGCAAATTCGCTCATAAATAAAGAATTTTTTACCTATAGAAGAAATAAATAAAATTACTTTATAAGGAGAAAATATGTTAGACGTAAAGGATTTAAGGAATA
>CAYWBF010000341.1:0-3219 GCA_964456085.1 uncultured Eubacteriales bacterium | reverse complement strand
GTATGATTAATATGAAGGATTTTTTTATTATTTTAGTTTATGTATTTTTTTCTGTCACAGGCATGTTTCTTATAAAAGCTAATAACCAGCAGTTTATAAGCCTTTCTGTCCAAGGGATAAAATTTGAAACCAGCTTGCTGTCCGGCTTAGGTCTTTTACTGTATATCGTTAGCTTTTTAATGTATATCAATCTTGTACAGCGCTTTGAGCTTACTATTATTTTGCCTTTCATAGGCGCTATATCTTCAATTGCTACTTATTCCGGAGCAGTTATTTTATTTAAGGAGCAGATTTCTCCGGCTAAGATTGTGGGTATTATTTTAACATTTGTTGGTGTCACCTTAATTAGTAGGTAAGGGTTAAATAAGGAGGGGGTTATGTGAAGGTTGTAATTCTAGCCGGTGGGCTTGGAACTAGAATTGCAGAGGAAAGCCATCTAAAGCCTAAGCCAATGATTGAAATTGGCGAGATGCCTATACTATGGCACATTATGAAAATCTACTCTTTTTACGGGTTTAATGATTTTATTATTTGCTGCGGATATAAGCAGCATACTATTAAGGAGTACTTTGCGGATTATTATTTACACAGAAGCGATATTACCTTTGACTTTGCTAATGAGAATAAAATGTTAATTCATTCTAATATAGCAGAGCCTTGGTGCGTGACTGTTGTAGATACCGGCTTAAGAACCGAAACAGGCGGTAGGGTAAGACGCATACAAAAATACATAGGCAATGATAGATTTATGCTAACCTATGGCGATGGGGTCTGCGACGTAAACTTAAGCTCTCTTATGGAGGATCACATAAGAAGCGGAAAAATTGCTACCATTACAGCTGTTCAGATGAAAAGTAAGTTTGGGGTGGTGGAGATAGAAAAGGATAACTCCATTACCGGTTTCAGAGAAAAGGCAAATGAGGACGGAAGCTGGATAAACGGTGGCTTTATGGTATTGGAGCCGAAGTTTATGGAGTTTTTGAAGGACGACAGCACGGTACTGGAGCAGTATCCTTTAAAGGAAGCGGCGAGGTGCGGCAAGCTTAATGCTTATAAGCATGAAGGCTTTTGGCAGTGTATGGATACCTTAAGAGATAAGGTGCTGCTGGAGCAGCTATGGAGGGAGAATAATGCTCCATGGAAGGTTTGGGGAAATGAATAGTGATTTTAGCTTTTATAAAGGGAAAAACGTTTTTGTTACAGGGCATACAGGCTTTAAGGGGGCTTGGCTTTGTAAAATACTAGAAGGGCTTGGAGCTAATGTAACGGGGTTCGCCCTTAACCCTCTAAGGGAGCCTAGCATATATAATATAATTGGGCTACATAAAAGGATTATTAGCGTTATTGGAGATATAAGGGATTTTACCTTGCTAAAAAGCTGCTTTGATAAAGCCCGGCCGGAGATAGTCTTTCATCTGGCAGCACAACCGCTGGTTTTGCCTAGCTATAACAACCCTTTAGCTACTTATGAAACGAACGTTATGGGCACGGTAAATTTACTGTGCTGTATTAAAGAAACGGACTTTTTAAAATCTTTTGTAAATATTACTACTGATAAGGTTTATTTTAACAACGAATGGGAATGGGGCTACAGAGAAAATGACGCCTTGGACGGCTTCGACCCCTATTCAAACAGTAAATCTTGTTCAGAGCTTATTACAAATTGTTTTAAGAGGTCTTTTTTTATTGAAAAAAAGATTGGAGTATCTACCCTAAGAGCTGGAAATGTCATTGGGGGAGGGGATTTTACAGAGGGGAGAATAATACCTGATTGTATTAAGGCAGCCGTAGCAGGAGAAAAAATCAAGGTAAAAAATCCTAGCTCCATAAGACCATATCAGCATGTTCTTGAACCGCTTTTCGCTTACTTAAGAATAGCGGAGGCTCAATATAAGAATTGGGAGCTTTCCGGACAATACAATATAGGCCCTGATGAAAGTGACTGCCTTACCACAGGGGAACTGGCAGATTTGTTTTGCAAGGAGTGGGGTAAGGGCGTAAGCTGGGAACACACCCCGGTAAACCAAAATCACGAGGCGTACTACTTAAAACTGGATTGCTCAAAAATTAAAGCAGCCTTCCAGTGGAAGCCAACTTGGGATATAAAAGCTGCGGTTAAAAAGACTGTTGAATGGGCAGAGGTATATTATAGCGGCGGCAATGTCGGCGAATGTATGGATAGGCAGATTTCGGAGTTTTTAAATGCGTAGTAAGGGGAGGTGAGCCATGGAATATTTCAAAACAGGATTCGAGGGGCTTTATTACGTTAAAAGCAATGTTTTCGAGGATTCACGAGGAGGGTTTATAAAAACCTATATGCAGAGTGAGTTTAAAAGACATGGGCTGTCTACCAATTTTAAGGAAATATGCTACTCCATATCCAAAAAAAATGTAATAAGGGGTATGCATTTTCAGATTCCTCCCTGCGCTCACCATAAATATGTGCATGTAATTATGGGTAGAGCGCTAGACGTGGTTATCGATTTAAGAAAAGCTTCAGGCACATATGGCAAGTTTTTTTCTATGGAGCTGTCCGAGGAAAATAAAATTTCCCTGTATATACCTATAGGGTTTGCTCATGGGTTTAAGTCGTTGGAGCATAATACCGTATTTCTGTATAATGCTTCAACAGAGCATGACCCTGCTTGCGATAAGGGCATACGTTATAATTCCTTTGGCTTTGATTGGGGCGATGGGGAGTGTTTTTTGTCTGAAAGGGACTTATGCTGTACAGAAACCTTGGAGAGTTTTATATCTCCATTTTGATTTGGTGATGGTGGTATGAAAATTTTGGTGACAGGAGCAACAGGGCTAATAGGAAGACATTGCTTACATATTTTGAAAGAATATGGGTGTGAGCTTCATGCTACATACAACAGAGTGCCAATTGCCATAGAGGGTGTACGCTGGCATAAAGCGGATTTGCTGGAGGTTTCGTTCATACCAGAGCTGATTTCTAAGGTCAAGCCTACTCATTTACTGCATTTGGCATGGATAACAGAGCACGGTAGTTATTTGTCCTCTAACGAAAATGTAAAATGGGTAGCTTCAAGCCTTAATCTGCTAAAAAGTTTCTACGCCAACGGAGGTAAGCGTGCAGTTATTACGGGCACATGCTTTGAATACGATTTAAGCTATGGTTATTTATCAGAAAACAAAACACCAATAAAGCCAACCTCAATGTACGCATTATCCAAAAATTTTTTACATGAAGCCTTA
>CAYWBF010000340.1:0-3224 GCA_964456085.1 uncultured Eubacteriales bacterium | reverse complement strand
CGTAGCGCAATGATAAACTTAGAAACCGTGATGGTTAAGGGCAGTATTGAAATTGTTACTGGAGCTGTTAACATAAGCGGCTCTGAAATTAAAAAGCTTGTACTGAAAAATGACGGCATAGCTTTAAAGCTAACGGGGAGAGTAATGGTTAGGGTAGTTGATGTGGCCACAAAGTTTACCACGCTAGAATTCTCTGGGGAGTCTCAAATCGTTAAATTGAACCTAGTGGGCAACAACAATTCCGTTAATCTTAAGGACACGCTGGTAAACGAGCTTATAAACAACGGTAAAGACAATAGCATAGGAACAATGGAGGATTCAGTTGTACATACCCTTACCTTAAATAAACCTACTGTGGTAACGGGACTTGCCCAAATCGATACTGCTACATTAAACGCAGATGACTGCTACGTAGAAGCAAGCCCCAGACTGGTGCTGCTAAAATATGCTATAGAAAGCTACGACTACGGTACACCTACCGGAAGAAAGAAGTTACCACTAGGGCCTTATGAGTACAGCGACTCTCAAAAAGCAGTACCTTACTCTAAAAGTAAATAGGCAAGGCTAGGGGGTTTGGGGGGAGTGCAGCTCCCCCAAGACTCTATAGTAGTGGAATATAAACATGGATATAAGCCACCTCATATCCATGCCTATGTTCCACTACACCAAAAGTAAGTATCTCAAAAAGGAGTATGCAAAATGAATGCTGTAAATCTTGAAGAAAAAGCAAAAGAGGTTAGGGGAGACATTGTAAGAATGGTGTATCACGCCAAATCTGGTCATCCCGGCGGCTCTTTGTCCTGTGTGGAAATGTTGCTTTCCTTGTACTACAGGGTAATGAATGTAGACCCAAAAAATCCAAAGCTTGAAAACCGTGACAGGTTTGTATTAAGCAAGGGACATGCCTGTCCTGCTCTATATGCGGTGCTTGCAAATAAGGGATATTTTCCAAGAGAGGATATTGTAACCCTTCGTAAGCTTGATAGCCACCTTCAAGGACACCCCGATTCCACAAAAACCCCCGGGGTTGACGTGAACTCCGGCTCCTTGGGACAGGGGATTTCTATAGCTGTAGGCTTGGCATTGGCTGCAAAGCACAAAAAGGCAGATTATAAGGTATATACAATAATCGGCGACGGCGAGTCCCAAGAGGGTATGGTTTGGGAGGCTGCAATGGCTGCCGCTCATTATAAGCTTGACAATCTTACTGTTCTCATTGATAATAACGGCCTGCAAATCGACGGCAAAAATGACGAGGTTATGTCCATAGGGGATATTACTAAAAAATTTGAAGCCTTTGGATTTAAAACCTTTGTGATTGAAGACGGCCATGATATTGACGCCATTACCTCTGCGCTGACAGAAAAAACAGAGGGTCAGCCAAAATTTATTTGCTGCAAAACCCTTAAGGGTAAGGGTGTTTCATTTATGCAGGACAGCGCTGGCTGGCATGGTAAGGCTCCTAATGCGGAGGAATGTAAAAAAGCTCTTGAAGAGCTTGGACTTGAAATCACACTATAAAGAAGTTGAAAGGAAGTATAATATATGGCCGAAAGCAAATCTACACGAGTTGCATATGGTGATGCATTGATTGAGCTTGGCGCAAAAAATGACAAAATTGTCGTTCTTGACGCCGACCTATCTAACGCCACTATGACAAAAGGTTTTAAAGGTGCTTATCCGGACAGGTTTTACAATATTGGTATTGCCGAGGGAAATTTAATGTGTATGGCGGCTGGCTTTGCACACTCTGGCTTGATTCCTTTTGCAAGCACCTTTGCATTGTTTGGAGCTGGACGTGCCTTTGAGCAGGTTAGAAACACTATTGCTTATGTTAATGCAAATGTAAAGCTATGCCTAACCCATGCTGGAATAAGCGTAGGTGAGGACGGCGGTAGTCATCAGAGTATTGAGGACATCGCCCTTATGCGTGTACTGCCTAACATGACGATATTTTCCCCATGTGATGCAATTGAGGCGAGAAAGGCTGTTTTTACAGCGGCAGAAATTGACGGGCCTGTGTTTGTAAGGCTATCCCGTCCTGCGTCAGATATTTTGACAACGGAGGATACCCCTTTTATTCCCGGTAAGGCAAATGTTATGGTGGAGGGCAAGGACGTAGCAATCATTGCTACAGGCTTAATGGTTGCAGAAGCCGTAAAGGCAGCCGAACTTTTGGAAAAAGAGGGCATATCCGCTGCGGTAATAAACATTCACACGATTAAGCCAATAGACAAGGAAACAATTTTAGCATACGCAGAAAAATGCGGCGCAGTAGTAACAGCCGAGGAGCATTCTGTTATAGGCGGCCTAACCTCAGCCGTAGCCGAGGTTTTGGTTGGAAAGAGCAGAGCAAAATTTGATTGCGTAGCAGTAGAGGATAAATTCGGAAAGTCTGGTACTCCAAAGGAATTATTTCAGGCTTATGGACTAACTGCTGAAAATATTGCTCTTAAGTGCAGAGGGTTACTCTAGGGGGTTTGGGGGAGTGAAGCTCCCCCAAGGCTTTCTTACAAATATAAAAGGCACTGTGGACAATTCAATTTGTCCACAGTGCCTTTTATATTTTAACAATCAATACGATAACTCCTCATCATTACTAAGCTTCATTAAAGTATCAGCAACAGTCTTACTGTCCCTACAATCCGGCGGACATTTAAAGGCACCTTGGCGGCAGCTGTCGGTAGCGATATTTATAAGAGCAACGTCCTCAAAGAAATGAATGATATTTTCGTCAGAGAAATCATTATAATTTATCATCATGCCCCAGTTGTTCCTTTTAAGGCAAATACAAGCAAGACTTGGCGCTAAGCCTAACCATGGCATTAAAACGACCTTTAAGTGTGGCTGAGCCAGCAAAAGGTTAGCTGTTTCCTGTAGGTGCCTGCGGAATTGTTTACCTGTCATAGTAACCTGCTTACTTGCGAAGGTCGACAACTCATATTGTATTAGAAAGTCATAGGAAAGAGCCTCTTGAATGGACGGTAGCTGAAGGATATATTCTGCCAGTTGAAAGGAGGCGGCATAATTCATAGACTCTCTAAAGGTATGATAGAAGGCGATGCATTTCTCCTTATCTGACTTAGTAAGCTTGTTTTGGTCAAGTATTTCTGTCAAGAGTTGGTAGCTCATCGTTGATACACTCAAATATCGGCTTATATAGAAGGTATATTCCTTTTTAGACATAGAGCTTTTTACTATTGAAAGTACCTTATTCTTGTCCT
>CAYWBF010000339.1:0-3230 GCA_964456085.1 uncultured Eubacteriales bacterium | reverse complement strand
AATTATGACCATACAGAAAAGTAAGGGGCTGGAATTTCCTGTTGTTTTTCTTAGCCGCTTAGGTAAGGGTTTTAATTTTATTGATATAAGGGAAAATATTCTTCTCCATCAGCAGCTTGGCTTTGGTCCAAGCTATGTTGAGCTTAGCACACGCATTAAAACTGTAACACTTCCAAAGCTTGCCCTAGGCATAAAAATGAAGAAGGAAACTCTCTCCGAGGAGCTAAGGGTACTTTATGTGGCTCTTACAAGGGCTAAGGAAAAGCTGATTTTGACAGGCATGGTTAAGCAGCTCGACAAGGAGGTTAGCCGCTGGTCGTCGGCTGCTTTAAGGGAAGGGGTCTCTATGCCTACCTTTCAAATGCTTAAGGCAAAATGCTTCCTAGATTTTATCGCCCCTGCGTTTTTTAGCCATAGAAGCAGCTTAGAGGTATATAATCATGAAATTAATCCGAGCTTAGAGACTTATGCCTATGATGTAAGCCTAGAAATATTTCTAAAGAGTGCTTCTGAGAAAACAGCCGAGGTGCCACAAGCCGTAGGCGAGGAAACTAAGGGCGAGTTAACCAGTCATATAGAAGAAAGCGACCATGTTTTTGAGGAAATAAACAAACGTCTAAGCTTTTCCTATCCATATAAGGAGGCGCTAACACTTCCTACCACCCTTTCAATATCGGAAATCAAGCGTATTTTTCAAAAGGAACAAGAGACAGCTCAAAGCCTTGAGCTTAGCCAAGACTATTCAAGGCTAATGCCTGTGCCGGATTTTATTAAGGAAAGCACAGCTCTTACCTCTGCCCAAAAGGGCGTTGCCCTTCATACGGTTATGGAGCAAATAAGCCTAACCCTTAGCCCCGATGTTTATGCTATTAATGATTTTATAGCTAGTCTGGTAGAAAGAGGTATATTAACACCTAAAGAAGGGGAAAGCGTTGAAGCCAAAAAAATTATTTCCTTTCTAAATAGCTCTCTGGCGGAAAGAATGAGAAGGTCTAGCGTTGTCAAAAGGGAAACCCCCTTCGTAATGGGTATACCTTCCCATGAAATCTACCAAGAGGAAGGCTGCACCTCACATAATATTCTTGTAAGAGGTATAATCGACTGCTACTTTGAGGAAGCTGGGGAAATTGTTCTTGTTGACTATAAATCTGACTATGTAATAGATGAAGCAGAAGCTGAGGGTCTAAAAAGCCGCTACAGCCTACAGCTTGGGCTTTATAAAAGAGCCGTTGAAAAAAGCACAGGCAAAGCGGTTAAGGAAAGCTACCTATATTTATTTGCCTTGGACAAAGAAATAAGCATCGCTCTATAGTAATTTTAGGTATCACTTACCTTTTAAATGGGCTAAGGGACTGCAGTCCCTAACTTCCAAATTAAGAGGTATACTAAATATATTAAGGAGGAGTATTAATGAGTAACAAAATGAGAAGACTTTGGGCAATGCTGTTGGCTGTGGTTATGACTATAGCGCTGGCTATGCCTACGTTGGCGGCTGAGGCAGCCGAGAACAAAATTTTTATCGTACATACCAACGACGTGCACTCCAGAATCGACGTAGAACAATTCGTTGCCACAATCGCTAAGGAAAAAGGCCCTAACGTACTTGTACTTAGCGCCGGTGACGCCCTTCATGGACAACCCTTTGCAACAATTTCCAGAGGGGAAAGCGTTGTTAAGGTAATGAACACCGTGGGCTATGATGCCATGGCTCCAGGAAACCATGAGTTTAACTATGGTCTTGACAGACTTGTTGAGCTTAGTAAGGAAATGAAATTCCCTCTTTTGGCAGCGAACGTTTTAGATAAGGCTACCGGAAAGAACGTATTTTCCACTTATGTAATTAAAGATGTAGCTGGGGTTAAGGTTGGTATTTTTGGTCTTACAACACCTGAAACAACTGTTAAGACAGACCCAAGAAACGTAGCGTCAGTGGACTTTATCGCTCCTGCTAAGACTGCTGCTTCCATGGTTAATGAGCTTAAGGAAAAGGGCGCAGACGTAATTATCGCTCTTGTTCACCTTGGACTTGACGAAGAAACTAAGGAGGAAGAAAGAAGCTCTTACTTAGCGAAGAACGTGCCCGGCATCGACTTAATAGTAGACGGACACAGCCACACCGTTCTTAAAGAAGGACAGGCTGAGGGAGACACTATGATTGTACAAACAGGCAGCTACGGCGACAGTATAGGTCTTACCGAGCTAACACTTAAGGACAAAAAGGTTGTAGCCAAGAAAGAAAGTCTCATTGAAAAGCCACAGGACAACGGCGTAGCTGCTGACGAGGCAGTTAAGGCAGAGATTGATGTGGTTAAAAAAGCTAACGAAGAAATTACAAAGGTAGTAATCGGCAAAACCCCCGTTGACCTTCAAGGCGAGCGTGGCGACGTAAGAACAAAGGAAACAAACCTTAGCGATCTTATAAATGACGCACTTATTCATGCCACAGGTGCAGACATAGCCATTACCAACGGCGGTAACATTCGTGCCACCATTAAGGCAGGGGATATTACAAAGGGTGATATTCTTACAGTGCTTCCTTTTGGCAACATAATTATTACTAAGGACATCAAGGGCGCTAACATTTTAGAGGCTCTTGAGCTTGGCTTCTCTGCTTACCCAGAAACAGCCGGTGGCTTTACCCATGTTGCAGGTGTTAAGGTAACCTTTGACCCAGCAAAGGAAAAGGGCAGCCGAATCACAAATATAGTTATGGAAAACGGAGCACCATTTGACAAGGAAAAAACCTATAAGCTTGTAACCAACGACTTCCTTGCGGCAGGCGGCGACGGATACACAATGCTTGTAGGCAATGAAGGCTATACCGAGTACGCTGCTATGGACGAAATGGTTATTGACTATATTGCAACAAACCCAGCTATTCAAGAAGGCACAAAGGGCAGAATGGTTGTAGCGGAAGCAGCTTTGGCTCCGGCCCCAGCGGCTCCAGCAGCTCCAGCTCCAGCAGCTCAAAGCTCAAAGGAGAAAACCTACGTTGTAGTGACAGGTGACTTCTTATGGAAGATTGCTCAAAAATTCGGCACAACATGGGAAGAGCTTGCTAAAATCAATAAGCTTGAGAATCCAAACATGATTTATCCAAATCAAGTTATTGTCCTTCCTTAAGCATAGCTTCCAACCCAGGGGAATATCCGCTAGAGCACTTTAACAAAATGTTGTCAGGTTCGGAGCAAGAATAACGAACGCTTTAACGTTATTTTTACGAAGTGCGC
>CAYWBF010000338.1:0-3235 GCA_964456085.1 uncultured Eubacteriales bacterium | reverse complement strand
TGACCTTGCTATTCTGGATATTATGCTTCCGTATTATGATGGTTATCAGCTATTGGAGCAATTTAAAAAGAAAGAAATCCCGGTAATATTTTTAAGTGCGAAAACGGAGGTTGTTGATAGGGTCAAGGGGTTGAGGCTGGGCGCCGAGGATTATATAACAAAACCATTTGAGACGATTGAGCTTCTTGCCAGAGTTGATACCGCTTTACGCCGGATCAAAAAGAAGTCGCCTTTGTTAAAAGCCAAAGATGTAACACTAGATATGGAAAAACACACAGTTACAAAGAATAATGAAACCATCGATTTAACCCCCTTGGAATACGAGCTGCTCGAAAAACTTATGACAAATAAAGGGTTACTGCTTTCTCGTGACCATTTGTTGGATATTGTTTGGGGGTACGATTATGCAGGTAGTACACGGACAGTGGATACTCATATTCAAAAGCTTAGGTCAAAGCTTGATTTAGGCGACGCAATCAAAACTGTTTATAAAATAGGCTATAAATTTGAGGTAGAGGATAATGAATGATAATACATTAAATAAACACCAGATGTCCCTTCAATCCCGTTTGATTCTAATGGTTTACGGATTGGTTTTTTTAACAGGTTTGTTCTTCGCCAGTCAGTCTATAAAAACGGCTCACATGAAGGTTATGGAAAATGCTTATCATACTGCCCTAAACGAACAATTCAGAATAGGCTATGCTATTAAGAAAATGGTGGAGAGTCGAAATTTTTCAAAGGAAGAACAGGCGCTATATTTATTAGGGGCGGTTCGTAATTCAGCAGATGATTATTCAAATTATTATAAAACAGATGCATCATACCGGGTTACAAGCGACGATGTAGGTACAATCTATTCAAATATTTCTGATGAAGATGTACTTCGCTTGAAGCTATCCCCGGAAAATGATGGGGATATAAGTTATTTTGTGACTAAAGCAGGTGATAAAACACTGATTGTGGTAACTTCCTATATAAAAATATATCAAAGCCTTTTAAGATTGGACTATATCCAGAATAGCTCAAGTGCTAAAGAAGCAATATTGAACCTTTCCAAAGACATAGCAAGCACTCTGTTTATAGCAGAGGTACTATTGTTTCTAGCAATGAATTTTACAATTTCAAAGGCGCTAAGACCTTTGAACAGCTTAAAAAATCAGGCTATGTTCATAGCTAAAGGGGACTTTAAAAAGAGATTGGAGATTGTCCATAATGATGAGGTGGGGCAGCTTGCAATGAGCTTTAATCATATGTCTGATGCAGTGGAGGAGCATGTCAATGCATTATGGGAGGCGGCTCGCTTGAAAGAGTTGTTTGCCTCTAACCTGGCGCATGAAATCAAAACGCCCATTACATCTATTGTAGCTTATTCGGACTATGCCACACAAAGAGATTTAAGGGGAGAGGAGCTTCACGGAATACTAAATTATATAAAAAAAGAGGGTCAAAGAATAAGCTCCCTTGCTGATAAAATTTTAAAATGGAGTAGTTTGAACAGCCAAAGGGAAGTAGAGATTAAGCCTTTAAGGTCGCAAAGAATTATTGAGCAGGTACTTTATACGTTGTCTATTTTTGCCCATGAGAAAAATCAGCGTATAGTCACAGAAAACCATACAGAGATTATTTTTGCTGATGAGGCTTTGCTAATCTCTCTTATTGTAAATCTTTGCAAAAATGCATTAAACGCTTCTGATAAGGGGGAAGCTATATATCTTTCATTGGATAAGACCAATGAAGACAGCTTGATAATTAAGGTAAAGGATTTCGGAGTAGGCATAGAGCAAGATGAGCTTAAGAAAATAACTGAACCATTTTATATGGTGGACAAGTCAAGAGACAGAGCGAAAGGAGGCTCGGGGCTTGGCCTATCCCTTTGCCTAGCTATAACGGAGGCTCATAATGGAACGTTAGACATAGAAAGTGTTTTTGGAGAAGGCACATGTGTTTCTGTTAAGCTTCCTCAAACGAGGTAGTTTTTACAACTCCATGACATTTCCCGGACAAAATGAACAAATGCATTGTTTATGATAAGGCTGTAATAAAAATAAACAGTGCACAGCACTAAAAAGGAGATATTATTATGAAAAAAAGTGTAGTATCATTGCCAATAGTAGGCTTATGCTTAACCTTAAGCCTGACCGCATTCGCTTTGCCGATTTACGCAGAAGTTAACATGCAAACGGCAGAAGGTAAGGTTTTGGTGAGAGAAACCCCGAAGGAATACATGCAAGATTTTAGTATAGAAGGGAAGCAGGCAAAGGGGCAATCTATAAACACAATCTTTTTAAGCGAAAGCCAAATCAGCTCCTTTAAATCAAAGGCTGAAAAAGCGTTTAAAGATACCCTTGGAATTGAAATCCCGGCTAAAATGAGTTTTAAGTATAACACTATGTCAACAGGGGGCGTACAAATTGGCTTAACTTGGTCAGATGATAAAGGGTTGTCTGCTTCTAAAGACGGGGTACTATATTTTGCTGATTTTTTTATGGAGGACATTTCAAAACCTGCTGTACTTAGAGGGATAGGGGCTAAAAATGGATATACTTTAAAGAAGCTTGATGGTTTAAGGTCACAGGCTATAGAAGCGTTGAAAAAGCAGGTTGGAGCAGCTGTGCCGGATAATTGTTTTCTCGCTACTAAGGTAATAGTTAATTATGTTGAGGAAAAACATGACATTAACGTTCAGTTTGAATGGTCAAAGGGTACAATTTCGGATTTACCAAATGATACATTTGCATACTCCTATGGTGTATCATTTGATAAGGTAGATTTATCAAAAAATATTGGGAGAGTAACTGTTCTTGAAAATATGGAGGCTACATTTGGTGGAGTTAATAATAATGCTCCTAAATTTACTAACGTTCAGGAAAAAAACATGTTAGAAGGGGCAAAGAAATTCCTTGCTGGGAAGGAAATAGGGTTTGGAAACCTTATAAGCTCACGTCAAATCGGAAATATAATGTGGTTTACCTTTGATTCAACAGCGGAGAATAATTCAGCTCGTAGTGTTGTGGAGGTGTATATCGGTTTGGATTTAAAGGTAACGGGTTATTTGTTCTAAAGCTTTATAGTAGTTGTAGGTATGCGCGGATAAGTGTGAAAGCGTAAGCATACTTAATAATATAGTTTTATAATGCAAGTTTTTTAGCCTAGGGGTTATACCCTGGGCTTTTTTTGTTTGGCTCAAAACCATTACATACCAGTTAAATAAGTTATTTATAATCCGATATAT
>CAYWBF010000337.1:0-3252 GCA_964456085.1 uncultured Eubacteriales bacterium | reverse complement strand
AAAAACTGTGTTTTGTTTCTTAATTATTTCGCTTTTTTGTGTCCAACTTATTGACATGGGTTCAATACCGTTGAGAGTGTTGTATTGCTCACAAATGTGGGAAGTTGAGGGCTTAGATAAGTAATTTATGGGATTTGCTTTAAGGAAATCGCTGGTATAATCAGGCTTGATTTCTTATTGTACCGGCGATTTTGTAGGCTTAAAGAATTATAAAAAAATTATTGACAAGTCTTGCATAATTAGGTATAATATGCAACATGTTCAGCAGTTGTGGCGGAATTGGCATACGCGCTAGACTAAGGATCTAGTGGTCCTAGACCTTGGGGGTTCGAGTCCCCCTAACTGCAGAATTTTTGAAGAATAATTTTATTGGGCTGTCGCCAAGCGGTAAGGCACAGGACTTTGACTCCTGCACCCGAAGGTTCGAATCCTTCCAGCCCAGCTTTTAAAAAGGCTGTTAATTCAAGGTTTTTATACTTTGAGTTAACAGCTTTTTTGTTGTTTTAATTTATTAATCTTCTGCGTCTCTAAATTTATAGTCAAAATTTAGAGACAACCACACCTTCTGACCTAAAAAATAAAAAACTATCAGTTGCAATTTAAACCACGATGTTTTAATATTTTTTTATATAAAAAAATAAGGAGATTAAAAAATGAACGACAAAAAAATAAAAATGTTAGGTGAGGCGCCTGTTACCACGGTTATTATAAAAATGTCCATTCCTGTTGTCATGGGTATGATGGTACAAGTGCTGTATAATCTGGTGGATACATATTTTATTGGAAAGCTCAACGACTCAAACCAGCTTGCGGCGGCGAATCTTACCATGCCACTTTTTATGATTATAATGGCAACCTCGGGTATAATAGGCACAGGTGGAGCCTCTTACATTTCCAGATGCCTAGGTGAAAAAAACTATGAGGAAGCAAACCATACATTATCAGCAGGCTTTTCCATTTGTATTGGCTTGGGAGTAATTGTTACTGTCTTGGGGCTGACATTATTA
The DNA here is from genome assembly GCA_964456085.1 of uncultured Eubacteriales bacterium. Lineage (GTDB taxonomy): Bacteria > Bacillota > Clostridia > Lachnospirales > CAYWBF01 > CAYWBF01. The sequence goes on along the minus strand of CAYWBF010000337.1, from coordinate 2,245 downwards.
TCTCCACTAATAAACTCCTTAGGGGTTAGCCCTCAAACCTTCCCTTATGCTACGGATTATTCTGCCGTACTATTAATAGGCAGTATATTTATTATGTGCAATTTTACCCTTGGGCAGCTTTTACGTAGCGAAGGAGCTGCAATAGCATCAATTACAGGTATGATGCTTGGTACTGTGATTAATATTATTCTAGATCCTGTTTTTATACTCCTTTTAAATATGGGAATAAGAGGGGCTGCCATAGCCACGGTTTTAGGCAATGCTGTAGCCTTTGCTTTTTATATATATTTTTACTTGTCTGGAAAATCCTTTGTTAAGTTAAATATAAAAAAAGCGGGCTTTGATAAAAAAATCTGGGGTCAAATCTTTGGAATAGGAACCCCAGCTACCATAAGCCAGCTTCTTATGAGTGTTGCAATAATCATATGCAATAACCTTGCTGCCGCCTATGGCGACACAGTGATTGCAGGTATGGGTGTTGCTTCAAAAATCTTGACCATAGGTACATTTATATTTATAGGCTTTGCAGGAGGCTGCCAGCCTATAGTCGGGTATAATTATGGGGCAAAAAATTTCAAAAGGGTATCAGAAGTTATTAAAAAGGGAATAACAATTACAGCCTCTATTGGTATAGTGTTGGCATTTGTTTTTAGCATTCTTGCCAGTCAGCTGATTTCTACGTTCACCTCACTACCTGAAATCATTGACATAGGTGCGGTTATTTTGAGGGCGTATATTTTTGCCTTGCCTATTATTGGCACGCAATTGATTGCAACCACCACCGTTCAAGCAATAGGAAAAGGTCTCGCCGCCCTCTTTTTATCCATATCCAGGCAAGGGCTTTTCTATATTCCTATTCTTTTCTTCCTTAATAATGTATTTGGCTTTAATGGTCTAATTCACGCCCAGCCTATTTCCGATGCCTTTTCGGTAACTGTTTCGGTTACTGTTCTTGCCATATTATTAAAAAATTCTAAGAAGGCATATGAGCTTGAGAAAAATAAGGAAGAAATGGCGGAAAACCTTGCTTAAATATAAAATGAAAGGACAAAACATATGAACTATTTAATAATATCCTGTCACCCTTATGAAGGAAGCTTTGCTGCCGGTGTAGCAGAAAATATTAAAGAAGCGCTACAGTCTAAAGGAAAAAATGTAACCCATATTGACCTAATAGCCGATGGCTTTAACCATGTAATGGACAAAGAGGATTTAAGCCTATGGAGGCAAGGCGGCTTCAAGGACAGCCTTGTTGGAAAATATATGGACGCTATAAAAAACGCAGATATTCTCATTATGCCATTTCCAATTTGGTGGGGTACAATGCCGGCAATTTTAAAAGGATTCATTGACAAGGTATTTTTACCCGGCTTCACTTATACACATGGTGAAAACGGACAGCTTATTGGTCTTATGCCGGACAAAAAGGCAGTTCTTATTACTACCATGGAAACGCCAGAGAGAGTTTTTAACAACTATTACGGTAACCCTATAGAAAGTGCATTAATAAAGGATACGCTTCAAACCTGTGGTATTGAAGTTGAAAAGCATTTTGTAATTGACAATATACTCTCCGGCGGTAAGGAAAATGCTGAAAAAAGAATGAACGAAATAGTAAGCTATTTCAGCTAACCTCTAATGCCTTAATAAGCAATAAGCTTTTTGGTGCTACCTCTTTTAACCATTCTTCCCCGTTAGTCTCGTAGCTTTTAAGCACTTGCGCCTTATAGGCATCATACCAGCTTTGTCTATAGCCGATTTCAGGTGGTGTATACTCCTCACCTAAAATTTCAATACATGCCTCCCTCATAATCCCCTCCCTAAGCCCCATTTCCGTGCTCTGATCAAATAAGGTAAACATATGAAGCAAAGCCAGTGAATCAAGAGCAACGATTTTGTCATACGCCCCCTTATGAACAGTAATATAAGCAAAAACAGAGGAGGCTTCTCTTGGGCTGGACATAATAATCTCAAGATTACGTTCAATTATAAAGGGAATATTGCCCTCTCGCTCCTTAATAAATTCATCTATATCCTCATAACGTATGTCAATAAAGTCCTCGTATGACGATAACTCATAAATGAGCCTAACGTACCATGGTTTACCATTACCAGGTATACCACCCACTAAAAGGTAAAAAAGAGAATCCTGTATTGGATATTTCATAATCATTAAACCACTGCCAACATCAGTCCCCTTAAACGGTGCTAAATCCTCGCTTAACAATCCATCACCCTTTTTCGC
>CAYWBF010000336.1:0-3274 GCA_964456085.1 uncultured Eubacteriales bacterium | reverse complement strand
AAGCTACAGCTTCATGCAGACCAAAGAGGTATTGTCACGGTGGCTGGTGTTTGTGAAAGCTGGGAGCAGCTTGTGGATATAGGACATTTTGTTGCAGCACAGCCTGGGGTTAAAAATGTAGTAAGTGATATGACTGTAGATGGGGTAAACATTCCCCAAAAGGACTATACACCTTACAAGAATAAAGGCATGGAGCTTGGAGTTACGAATAAGGCTGATGTGGTTATTATAGGGGCAGGCATATGTGGCTGCGCCGTTGCAAGAGCCTTAGCTAAATATAGCCTTAAGGTTATTGTAGTAGAAATGGGCGATGATGTTGCCACAGGCGCAACAAAGGCAAACAACGGAAATATTCACCCCGGTCACGCCGTTAAGCCGAGAACCTTAAAGGCTAAGCTAAATGTAAAGGGCAATAGAATGTATACCCAGTGGGCGGAGGAGCTTGGCTTTGAGCTTCAACGCTCCGGCGCAATGGGTGCAATTACAGATGAACGTTTGATTCCAGGGTTGGAGCAGGCACTTGCCGTAGCGAAGCTTAACGGGGTAGATGGGGTAGAGATTGTAGATGGAAAGCGTGCTCTGGAGCTTGAGCCTAATCTTGCAAATGAGCAGGGTGAAATTGTTGCTGCCTTGTGGCTGCCCTCTATGGGCTTGGTTGAGCCATATCAGGTGGCCGTAGCCCTAGCCGAAAACGCCGCCAACAACAGGGTAAGCTTCCTATTTAATTGTACTGTGGGAGATGTGCTTACAAATGAGGGTAAGGTACAGGGCGTTGTAACAAGCAAGGGAATTATTGAGTGTGGCTATGTAATTAACTGCGCCGGCGTTTACGCCGACGAAATCTCCCAAATGGCAGGGGATAGATGCTATACAATTCACCCTCGTAAGGGAACCATAGCTATACTGGACAAAAACGTTTCCCCAAGCTTCAACTGCTTAGCCTCAATTATTTCCGGCAAAACGGAGGTAAAGAAAAACGCAGAGTCCAAGGGAGGCGGCATGTGCCGCACCCCGGAATGGAACGTTCTTCTTGGCCCTTCGGCTACGGAGGTTTACGACAAGGAGGACTCGGCTACTTCTGAAGCAGATTTAGCCTACGCCATGGGTAGAAACCAAAATGACCACACAGGCTATGAGCATATCATACGGTTTTTCGGAGGGGTTCGTCCGGCGGACTTTAAAGAGGATTTTGTTATTGAGATGTCGGAGGTTTCTCATGGGTTTATAAATGTTGGTGCTATACAGTCTCCGGGGCTTGCGGCTGCTCCAGCCATAGCGGAGCTTGTGGAGGAAATATTTGTTAAGGCTTTTACAGACAGCCATGGTGAGCTTATGACAAATTCTGACTTTAACCCAATTTTAGAAAAAAAGGTTGCCTTTCGTCATTTGACGAGAGAGGAACAGGCGGAGGTTATAAAATCAAACCCAGCATATGCAAGAATTATTTGCCGATGCGAAACAATAACAGAAGGAGAAATTTTGGAGGCCATACACTCGCCTATTGTGCCTAGGTCAATAGATGCCATAAAACGACGCACTCGTGCAGGCATGGGGCGTTGCCAAGGAGGCTTTTGCCAGCCTAGGGTTTTGGAAATTTTGGCAAGGGAGCTTGGGAAGGATTGGCTTGAGATAAATTTATCAGGCATGGGCACCCAGCCCTTGATTGCCAACAGCCGTACAGGAGTAACTCCTAAGGAGGTGGCACAATGAAGGAAACTCATGTGGATATTGCAGTAATAGGTGGAGGGTCGGCAGGCTTGGCCGCCGCCTTGGAAGCAAAGCGTCTTGGAGCAGGGTCGGTTATAATATTAGAAAGAGATTTGGAGCTTGGAGGAATCTTACAGCAGTGTATACATGACGGCTTTGGTATTCACCGCTTTGGGGAAAGGCTTTCAGGCACACAATACGCTCAAAGCTTCATTGATGAGGTGGAAAAAGCGGATATTGAGGTAAGGCTTGATACAATGGTGTTGGAAATCACCCAGGACAGAGCCATTTACGCCTGTAACCGTACTAATGGCATGTTTAAGCTTCAATGCGGAGCAATAATTCTTGCTATGGGTTGCCGTGAGCGTACGGCCAGCCAAGTTTTGATATATGGTCATAGACCGGCAGGGGTGCTTACGGCTGGGGCGGTGCAGAGGTACATAAATATGGAGGGCTATTTGCCAGGCACAAATGCCGTAATACTTGGCTCAGGAGATATTGGGCTGATTATGGCAAGGCGCATGACACTGGAAAAAATAAAGGTGCATGGTGTCTATGAGGTAATGAGCACCCCAGGGGGCTTAACCCGAAATGTGGTGCAATGTCTGGACGATTACGGTATTCCTCTACATCTATCAACAACGGTGGTGGAAATTCATGGCAAGGACAGAATCAAGGGCGTAACAGTGGCGCAGGTGGATGCCAGTCGGAAGGTCATAAAAGGGACAGAGCAATATATTGAATGTGACCTTTTGGTTTTGGCTGTAGGTCTTATTCCGGAAAACGAGTTATCACTTAAAGCAGGACTTAAGATTGACTCTCGAACAAAAGGACCTGTACTTGACGATAGATTTATGACCAGTGTGCCGGGGATTTTTGCCGCAGGGAATGTTGCAGTGGTTTTTGACTTGGTAGACTATGTATCACAGTCGGGGGAGATTGCTGCTCGTGGAGCAGTAGACTATTTAAATGGGCAAGTTGGTGAGGGTTTAGAGTACCACAAAGTTATTGCCGGTGAAAATATTGGCTTCGTTGTGCCGCAACTGATTCGCAAGAAAGAGGCTGGCGGAAAAGCTGTATTTTTTATGAGGGTAAAGTCCTCATGGAAAAAGGCGGAGCTTTCCATTAAGGAAGATAATAAGCTTCTGAAAACCAAACGCTGTAATTATGTTGCTCCACCGGAGATGCTTTGTGTAGAAGCTGAAATAGAAGGCATCGGAGATATAGCTTTGGATATGAGGGAGGTGCAGCCATGATTAAAAAGGAATATGTATGCATCGTATGCCCAAATAGCTGCCGCTTGACGGTTATGGACGAAGAAAACGGCTCAGAGTTAATGGTACAAGGAGCTGTATGCAAGCGTGGAATTGACCACGGCAAAAAAGAATATGAGAACCCAGAAAGAATGCTAACCTCTACAGTAGCAATAGCAGGGGCAGCTCTTTCACGACTGCCGGTAATAAGCAAGGGCGAGATACCACGTAGTAAGCTAACAGAATGCTTGGAGGTAATTTATAACACAGGGGTTTCGGCACCTGTTAAAATCGGGCAGGTTATTATTAAGGAT
>CAYWBF010000335.1:0-3286 GCA_964456085.1 uncultured Eubacteriales bacterium | reverse complement strand
TACTTGTGGCCTCGGTGTGCCACTGCGGTAGCAGTTTAGTGCAATGAGCATAATCTTTGGTTAGCTTTTTTGACTCACAAGCACAAGATTAATCGAAAGCTGCCGAATGTGAATTTACATGGCGTCCGCTGTTGTCTAAAAAAACTAAGCTAACAGTTGAAAACCATCAAGGATGGCTCTTGATATGTAAGCGAAGATTAAATTTAAGGAGAATCGAATGTTCATTTACAAAACAGAAATATTAACAACGGGTACAAAATGGTTTTCAGACAAAGCAGATGAGGGTGACATATCTAAGTTAGATGAGTTACTGAATGAGCAAGCAGCTAATGGGTGGGAACTTGTGACATACTCTCATATGGCAACATCAATGCAAATTAAAGGTGCATTTGTTATTACATTCAGAAAACCCAAATAATTTTGAAAAACGCTGTTGGCCTTTTGACTCACAAGTACAAGATTTATCGAAATTTGTCGAATGGGAATTTGAGAGCTTTGTGTATGAATAAAAAATGAAGGGGCAAATACACTATATGAAAAAATCATTCAAGCATGTGACACTGTTTTTTGCCTTATCTTTTCTCTGGACTTGGTTGTTTTACTTTGCAATAATTTTCTTCGGGCTTGACCCATATGCAGGGATTGGAATGATTTTGCTTATTTGCGGCGGCTGTTCACCTACTTTTGTTGGTATTATCATGGTTCTAACTACATATAGCAAAGCAGATAAGATTGAGTATTTCAAAAGTTGCTATCAGATAAAGCGCATTAAGGCGCAATGGTGGCTTTTAATTTTGCTTATTTTCCCTGCCATTTTTGTTGTGAGTATTTTTGTTGATATACTTATGGGTGGCTCAATGCCCGAAATGACCAATTTAAAGGCGGTGCTTTTAAATCCTGTTTCTTTTATACCACTGCTGCTTTTAAGTTTTATGTCCGGCCCTTTTGCAGAGGAATTGGGTTGGCGCGGATATGCCCTTAAACCCCTTTTAGACAGATTTGGGCTTATGAAAGCATCCGTGCTAATCGGCATCATTTGGTGCGTTTGGCATCTGCCTCTATTTTTCATGCCTGAGACTTGGCATGGGCAGATTGGTTTTCAGCTATCGGGCTTTTGGATGTTTCTCCTTATGTCTGTGGGGTTGTCGATGATTATGAGCGTTGTATTTGTGAAAACAAAACAGAGCATCTTATCGGCCGTGCTGTTGCACCTCGGAAGTAATTTTACGGCGCAGCTGTTGGCAAAAACGTCTGATAATGTTGAAATGATACGAAGCTGCCTTACATTGTTTGCCGGTATTGCCCTATGTTTTTACATGGCTAAAGCAAAGAAAAATAGCATGAATTAAATTCGTCTAAAGCTGTCGAACCTCGGTTTGGCGGCTTTTATTGTATAGAATTTGTGATGAGGTGGTAAATTGAATAATCAAAGAGATTGGACCGTTTTATTTATAGGTGGCGCTTCGGGTAGTGGCAAATCAAGTGTTGCCTATGGACTGGCACGATTATATAACATTAGTGTAATAGAAGTAGACGATATTTACCAGGCCGTCAAGGCGATGACAAAAAAAGAAGACCTTCCCACTATTCATTATTGGACTAGTGGCATAAACTGGAAGGATATAGGTGTTAATGGCAATGTAAACTGGCTGACTGAAGTGAGTAAAGAAATGGTTTCTGGGCTCAGAGCTATTGTTAATAATCACCTTGAATCAGATATACCTGTCATTATTGAAGGGGATTTTATAGACCCCGAATTTACAGTATCGTTTAATAATCCAAAAGTGAAATCTATCTTTATACACGAAGCTGACAAAAACCAAATCTTACAGAATTATCTTGCCAGAGAGGGTGGAGATTTACAAGACTTTCGAGCCGATATTAGTGTAGAATATGGGAATAGATTAGCGGATAGCTGTATGGAACTCGGGATTAAGGTAATAGAAGCAAGACCATGGGTTACTGTTATAGACCGGATAACTGAGAGCATTTAATTTTGATAGCCAAGGGGGAGAAAATGATGTTTCACTTCAAGTTCAAGCTAAATGATGAAGATTATTTGCTGTTTAACCAATACCACTTATTAAATAGCGATACCGGGAAAAAATCATTAACGACATTTAGGCTTATCGCACCTATTTTAGGCTTATTTGTCGTTATTATTTTTTTTATTGCAGGATCAGAGCCCGGTTTGATTGTGGTTGAAGCTATATTCATGGCAGCGTTATCAATTTTATGGGTAGTATTATCAAAAACGATTATGTTCAGATCTCTGAAAAAGCATATTAAGAAACTGAAAGCAAAAGGCAGGCTTCCTTACAGTAACGAAGTTGAGATTCAATTCAACGACGAGAATATTCATGAAATCACACCTAACACGGAAAATAAGACCGCATACGTTCTGGTCGAAAAAATAGGTCTGACAGAAAATGCGATTTATATTTATTTTAGTGCTGTTCAGGCTTATATTGTCCCATTATCAGTCTTTAAGGACGAAGAAGAAAAACATAATTTTTTGAATTACATACATTTAAAAACAAATATTTAATGAGGGGAGAGATTCTATTTGCCTAAAAATATTTTTAAAGATTATCCAAACGCCGAAAAAGCCTGGAAAGCACTAATACAAAAGGCAAATGATGCCGTTTTAGCCGATAAGATTGTCACATTATACATTTGTGAGAGAGAAGTCGTCTGTATCATTGGCGATCCTATGCGAACGGCCTTTGAACATTTTACGCCCGATAAGTTGGGCAAAAGGACTTTCCCCAACCAGTATATGAAGATTCTAATATCAACATTTAAGGCGGGAATGTCGGATGAGATTCATATTCGCGACTGTATGGACATAAATGATGATAAGATACGGTATTCATACTACTTACACCGCATGAACCTATACACCGAAGCAGCATCCCGTCAAAACGAGCGATGCTTATGCTGTGGGTATAAAACCATTGAGCACAAGTTTGAATACGACACTTGTCCGGTGTGTCATTGGGAGGATGACCTGTATTATCATGGTGAATTTTCGGATGAGCGTAGGCCATCAGAGGTTAATAATGAAATTTCTTTAGAACAGGCCAGAAAGAATTTTAATCGGTATGGCGCTATTAGGAAACGATTTCAAAAATATGTGCGCGAACCATATGAACACGAAATGTAAGAACCTGTATTCAATATGGAGTTGGCGGATTGACGAGGATTGACGTTGATTCACAATGAAGCGACGACGACGCGCACTACGAGTAGTGCGCTAGGAGACGCTGAAGCAGTGAATCGGCGT
>CAYWBF010000334.1:0-3293 GCA_964456085.1 uncultured Eubacteriales bacterium | reverse complement strand
TATCGTTTTTTTGTCAGTACATTAAGGAAAACGCCGCAAAATCACAGGAGTCTTTAGACCTTCTCATAGACGCAACCTCCTACGCCAACAAAATGGTTCATCTGAAATCAAAAAGTGACGAGGAGCTTACCGGAATGGGTACCACCTTTTCGGCTTGTACAATAGATGATGAAAAAATTTATATAGTGCATATTGGTGACTCCAGAATTTATACAGCCTGTGGCGGCAAGCTTAAGCTTCTTACAAACGACCATACCTTTGTCAACGAAATGGTAAAGGCCGGGCAGCTTACCGAGGAACAGGCACGAACCCATCCTCAAAAGAATTACATCACAAAGGCGCTTGGAGTAAACGAGCAAGTCGCTATAGACGGCTTCATCAGCAGGCTAGACAATAACTACAGTATTTTAATGTGTACCGACGGCCTTAACACCATGCTTACAGACGAACGTATATATGGCACAGTTTCGAGTCAGGCCTCAATGGAGAGCAGGGTGGACAGTCTGATTAGTATGGCAAACGACTTGGGGGGCTATGATAATATTTCCGTAATTTTAATCGAAGGCGGGGCGAAGAAATGAACTTAAGACAAGGGCGGATAATTGCCAACCGTTACGAAATTATTGAAAAGATAGGCCAAGGCGGCATGGCGTTGGTATATAAGGCACGGGATTTGAAGCTGGCTAGGACGGTTACTATAAAGGTAATGCGTGAGGAATATGTTCTTGACCAGGAATTTATAGCAAGGTTTAACGTAGAGGCAAAGTCAGCGGCAAACCTTACTAACCAGTACATTGTTAACGTCTACGACGTAGGGCAGGAGGGCAATATCCATTACATTGTAATGGAGTACATTGACGGCTTCACCCTTAAGGAGCTTATAAAACGCAGAGCGCCCTTTGATAATGACGAGGTGCTTGGTGTTAGTATTCAAATAGCCTACGCTCTAGCCACCGCCCATTCAAACAAGGTAATTCACAGGGATATTAAGCCCCAAAACATATTGGTAACAGCGGCAGGTATCGTTAAGGTAACCGACTTTGGTATTGCTCGGGCGGTTTCTGCATCTACGGTGACGGCTACGGGCAGCGCTATGGGTTCTGTACATTATTTTTCACCAGAGCAAGCCAGGGGGGGCTATGTGGATTACAAAAGCGACATCTACTCCCTAGGCATAGTAATGTACGAAATGGCCACAGGACGCCTACCATTTGATAATGAAACTACCGTTTCCATTGCCCTTATGCATATTAACGAGCCTATGCCCGATATGCTTAAAATCAATCCGAATATTTCTGAGCCGCTGTACAAAATAATTACTAAGGCAACGGAGAAGCTTCAAATAAATAGGTACGCTACCATTGAAGAAATGTGCATAGACCTTAAGCGTGCCCTCACAAACTCAACAGGAATGATACCCGGCAGACAGGATAGCATTGACCCGTTGGATTCTCCTACAATAAAAATCTCACCAGAGGACATTGCAGAAATAAAACGTGAGGCAAGGGCTGTATTCTTTGAGGAACAGGACTTAGACGACGATGACCAAGACTACGATGACGACGATATGGACGACTACGATGACGAGGACGACGACGATTACTACGACGAGGACGAACTGGATAAACGGACAGAGCGCAGAATTATTATAGGCGCAGTGCTAACAGCAATAGCAATCATTGCACTTGTAGTAACACTAGGTATTTCATATCTTTCAAGGTCAAAGCTTTCAGCCGGCCGTGACGAGGTAGCAGTCCCAAGCCTTGAGGGAAAATCCTATGAAGAAGCCAACAGGCTTTGCATTGACCTAGGCATAAGGCTGGAGGTCATAGGACAGGAGGAAAGCTCTGACCTGGAGGAGGATACAATAATCCGACAGGATAAGGAACCCGACGAGATAATCAAGAAGGGTGAGAAAATCACCGTAGTCACCTCCACAGCAGCTAAGCTTGTGAAGGTGCCTAACGTTGTAAAGAAGGATATTAACCAAGTATTAGATATATTTCAAGGGGTATCTCTTAGATACAAGGAAAAGTATGAGTACGATGATAAGCTTGCCGTTAACATTGTAATACGCCAAGACCCGGAGGCTGACACAATGGTTGAGCCTAACACAGTGGTTACGGTGTATGTAAGTCAGGGGCAGAAGCTATTGACTGTTTTGGTTCCTGATGTTAAAGGTGCGACAGAGGCCGAGGCTATTACGGTGCTTCAAGAAAAGGGGCTTGTGGTTGCTTCAAAGTCCTCGGATTACAGCGACACAGTGCCCGAGGGCAAGGTAATTCGCCAGTCCATTGAAGCCTACAAGGAGGTTGCTAAAGGCTCCACCATAAGCTTTGTTATATCCCAAGGTCCTAAGCCGGAGGTTTCAGACACACCATCTACCCCTACTACATCATCAGGGGGTTCAAACTTAAAAACAAAGATGTTTAAGGTTGACATTAATTCTTCATCTATTCCTTTTTATGGGGATACGGTAAAGATTAAAATTTTAAGAATAACCTCCGATGGTACCTCTGAGGAATTTGTGGGAGATGTGTCTTTGTCGGAGTTGCCCAAGTCCTTTAGCGTAACAGGCAAGGGCAAGGTAGACTTCATGGTGTATTTGCTTGACGAATTTGGACAGGAAAAAATGGCTATTGCAAGAGAAACCATAAACTTTGACGAGTAGGAGTGAAAACAATAGACGGCAGAATAATTAAAGGAGTTGGGGGACTGTATTTTGTGGAAACAGGGGAGGGGCTTTTCTCCTGCAGCGCCAGAGGGCTTTTCCGCAAGCATAAGCTTACCCCTACTATTGGAGATTATGTAACCATTGCTATTGACAGCACACAGGAAAAAACAGGAGTTATTAAAACCATCAAGCCAAGAAAAAACGAGCTGATTCGCCCAAGGGTGTCAAACGTTGACCAAGCGGTTATTGTGTTTTCTCTAAAAAGTCCGGAAATAAATATGGATATGCTGGATAGATTTATTGTGTTGGCAAAAGCAGAAGGGCTGGGCACGGTGATTTGTATAAACAAAACCGACCTGCCTTTAATGGGCGAAATAGAGGAAATTAAGGGCATATACAAAAACTCGGGGATTAAGGTTATATTTTTCTCCTCTGTAAATCCTTCACAAGCTATGCTTAATGAGCTATGGGACTGTCTTTACAACAAAACCTCTGTTTTCGCAGGGCCTTCCGGCGTGGGGAAGTCCAGCATAATTAACCTGCTGCTTGACAACTACGAAATGGAAACAGGAGAGCTAAGCGAAAAAATAGGACGTGGCAAGCACACAACCCGCCACGC
>CAYWBF010000333.1:0-3324 GCA_964456085.1 uncultured Eubacteriales bacterium | reverse complement strand
GAGACTATTGAATTTTTGGTTAACCAGCTTTATAAAAATAAAAAGCTGAAATCTAAGGAAGAATTTCTAAAGGCGGTGTATGAGAGAGAAGCGCTGTCGGAAACAGGTATGGACATGGGGCTTGCAATACCTCATGGCAAAAGCGACACTGTAACAGCAGCGGCCTTTGCTGTTGCCACTGTGAAAAATCCAATTAAGGATTGGGAAAGCGTTGTTCCGGACAACCAAGTAACAGTTGTTTTTCTCCTTGCAATCCCATCGGCCAGAGCAGGTGATACCCACATAGAAATACTGGCAGAGCTTATGACTAGGGCAAGTGATGAGGATTTTATAAGCAAAATAAAGAACGCAAAAACTCCCGAGGAAGTATACAGCTATCTTTCTGCAGAAGAAAAACAGGCAGCTGTCGGCAATAAACCATACACAGGCAGCATAGTAGCGGTAACAGCATGTCCGGCAGGCATTGCACACACCTACATGGCGGCAGAGGCTCTTGTTAAGGCCGGAGAAGAAATGGGTATTAAGGTCTATGTAGAAAAGCAAGGCGCGAACGGAATAGAAGGCAAGCATACTGTAGAGCAGCTTAAGAATGCCCAGGCGGCAATATTTGCAGCGGACGTAGCAGTAAAGGACAGAAAAAGATATGAGCATTTGCCTATACATACGGTAAAGGTGTCAGCACCTATAAAGGACGGAAAGGGTGTTATCGCCGGTGCTTTGAAAAAAGCAGAAGGTCATGCTAAGCATGAGTATGCTGGAGAAATCGAGGTTGAAGAAAAACAAAGTATGGGAAGCGACATAAAAAAAGCGGTTCTCACAGGAATATCCTACATAATTCCTATTATAGTCGCCGGCGGTATGATAAACGCTTTTGCAGTGTTGTTTGCACAGATGTTTGGACTGCAAGAGCTTTATAACCTTGAAAACAGTTGGCTATGGATGTTTCGACGGTTGGGTGGAAACACCTTAGGAACCTTAATGATTCCTGTATTGGCGGCATATATGGCGTATTCCTTAGGCGACAAAACCGCTCTTGCTCCCGGCTTTGCGGCAGGAATTGCAGCTAATCTTATTAATGGTGGCTTCCTTTGCGGTATGCTTGGTGGACTAATTGCCGGCTATTCTATTCGTTTCCTTAGAAAGAATATACCTGCAAAAGGTGTTTTGGCAGGATTTATTTCTTTTTGGGTTTATCCTGTGCTAAGTACGTTAATTGTTGGAATATCAATGTTTTTGTTAGTAGGCAAGCCGGTGGCTTGGCTAAATCAAGGATTAATAAACACACTGGCTTCAATGAGCGGCTCAAACGTTGCTCTTTTGGGTGCAATTATTGGAATAATGGTATCCTTTGACTTAGGAGGGCCTGTTAACAAGGCTGCATATACATTTTGCGTGGGAGCTATGGCCGAGGGTATTTTGATGCCTTATGCTGCTTTTGCTTCTATTAAAATGGTTTCAGCCTTTGCTGTAACCTTTTCCACTCTTGGCTTTAAAAAGTATTTTTCTAAGGAGGAGCAGGAGGCAGGTATGTCAACATGGATACTGGGATTGGCAGGCATAACAGAAGGTGCAATCCCTGTAATGATGGCTGACCCTATTAGAGTTATCGTATCCCTTTGCACAGGCTCTGCTGTGACAGGTGCTATTATTGGAGTGAGCGGCATAGGCTTAGACGTGCCGGGTGCAGGTGTTTTCTCAATGTTTTTGCTTAAGGATGGCTCTACTTCTTTAATGAATGCTTTTACATGGTTGTTTGCCGCTGTGCTTGGCGCTGTTATTTCTACAATAATGCTTGTTTACTTGAAAAAGCAAAAATATGAAAAATCAGGGGGAAAATAACATATGGCAAAAAATGTTCATGTGGTTCCTCATTTTCATTGGGATAGAGAGTGGTATTTTACTGCCGAGGAAAGCAAAATTCTCCTTGTACGAGATATGGAGGAGATTATTGAAGTATTGGAAAATAACCCAAGGTATCCATATTATATACTTGACGGGCAAACTGTTGTGCTGGAGGACTACTTTTCTGTAAAACCCCAGAACAAAGAACGAATAAAGGAGCTAGTTAAAAAAGGCAAGCTTATAATAGGTCCGTGGTACACCCAGACTGACGAAATGGTAGTGGGTGGAGAGAGTATTGTAAGAAATTTGCTTTATGGTAAGCTGGACTGTCAGGAATACGCCGAAATTATGCAAATAGGTTATCTGCCAGATTCCTTTGGGCAATCAGCCAGAATGCCCAAAATTCTTAATGGCTTTGGAATTACCCGCTGTATATTTTGGCGAGGAACCTCAGAGCGTCAAGGTACGGATAAAACAGAATTTTATTGGAAGGACGGCGACAGTAAGGTTACTGTCCAACTAATGCCCCTAGGCTACGCTATAGGCAAATACCTTCCAACTGATTCAAATGCTTTAAAGGAACGGCTGAACAAATACTTTCCAGTATTAGATAAAGGTGCAACCACAGACCATATATTACTGCCCAACGGTCACGACCAAATGCCCATTCAAAAAAATATTTTTGAAGTCATGGAGAAAATAGAGGAGCTTTATCCGGACAAGAAAGCTTTTTTAAGCAGGTATGAGAATATTTTTGATGAAATAGAAAAATCCGGGCAGCTGGCGGCAGTAGAGGGTGAGCTTTTAGACGGAAAATACATGAGGGTACACAGAAGTATATATTCAATCCGTGCTGACATAAAATCTGCCAATACTCGTATAGAAGGTAAGCTTACTAATATTTTGGAGCCTTTAATGAGTATTGCATACAGCCTAGGGTTTAAATATGAGCATGGGCTGCTGGAGGAAATTTGGAAGGAAATATTAAAAAATCATGCCCATGATTCAATAGGCTGTTGCTGTAGTGATAAGGTACATAAGGTTATTGCCAACAGATTTTTCACGGCAGAGGAACGTACAGACAGGCTAATAGATTTTTACAAAAGGGCAATTGTTGATGCAATGCCAAATGATAGGTGCCTTGATAAGCTAACCTTATTTAACCTACTTCCCTATGAGCGTAATGACGTTGTCATTGCTGAAATTATCACTAAAATGAAGGGGTTTGCATTACATGATGAGGAGGGCGATGTATTGCCTTATACCCTTGTTGATTCTGAGGTGGTAGATGCAGGGTTGATAGATAGGCAGATTGTTCACTATGGGGATTATGAGCCTTTTGTAAAATACACTGTTGCCTTAGAGACTGCCTTGCCTTCCTGCGGATACGCAACTTACTTTATTTATGAAGATTCACCCTGTGAAATAACTCATAATAAGAGTGAGGAGCTGGAAAATGAATATTACAAAATAAATTTCAAT
>CAYWBF010000332.1:0-3332 GCA_964456085.1 uncultured Eubacteriales bacterium | reverse complement strand
ACATACTTATCGAAGATAATGCGTACCGCTCCAGCTTCATTTTCTTGGATAAAAAGCTGTTTATCCTTGAGATAGTAACCATATGGAGCAAAGCCACCATTCCAACCGCCTTGACGAGCTTTTTCCTTTCGCCCGTTCATCGTCTGCTCAATGATGTTTTCACGCTCTATTTCCGCAACAGCAGACAGCACAGAAATTAAAAGCTTTCCGCTTGTCTGTGATGAGTCAATTCCTTCTTCAATGCAAATCAAATTCACACCAAAGGATTGAATGTGCTCCAAAGAATTAAGAATATCAGCGGCATTTCGTCCAAAGCGAGAGAGCTTATAAACTAAAACATAATCAATACCTAAGCCACATTCAATATCACTTAACATCTGCTTAAAAGCAGGTCTGCCCTCAATGGATTTGCCAGACTTGCCTGCATCTTCATAAATATTTACGATTTCCATTTCTTCTCTATCTGCAAACCGCTTTAAGCTGTTTTTCTGTCCATCCAAACTAAATCCGTCAACTTGTATTTCGGTACTTACACGAGGGTAAAGTACGCATCTTTTTCCACTCCTATTCATAGTCATTCCTCCAATATAGTTATTGGAAAATATCAAGTAGAAGCATTTTCCTACTTTGTAACATTTATTTCATTTAATACTTCTGCACCATGTTTTTCTATGATTTGAGAAAGAACATTTATGAAATCCTGATAGGCTTTTGTTTTCTCAAATGCATGATTGGGAGCAGGAGTATGAATCGCATCAGTAGGTATATTTTTGACATTTTTCATTCGCAATCACCTCCAAGTGAATTGCTTACATAAAGTATAAGCAATTTTGTTATTTATGAAAAGTTTGTCACTTTTATTAGAAACAGAATAGTAAACGCACCGCAAATATACATTGAATAAAAATGCGGTGCGATTAAATTCACCTGTTTGCCGTCTTTGCCACGCACCCCGACAAAGGGAATATTTTGAGTTGCTGTTGGCACAGCTATCATAGTCCCACAGTATCGTAGCTTGTCCTAAAGCCACGCATACCGCAGGAACTCCCTCCGTTTTAATCGTATTGAGGGCTAAACGTATCGAAGTATCATTGTCCCTTATGTGTGTCATTGCGGACGAGTGTGCCACACTCGGTCTAACAGTCCATTTTATCGCTCCAGAGGTATTCAATTCACCTAACCATACCGTTATCATGGCGATGTCTGTTAAGTCGCTTTGCCTTTCGGCTCACATAAGTAATGTATTCAAAATATAGTATATTCAGTTGTCAAGGAACAAGTATGCTGTTTTATATATGAGAGAAAAACTTCCTCTCATATACCTTTAGGAAAAGAGCCACAAAGTAAATGTGCCTAATAAGATTTTTCAAAAATGTTCAATGCTTTACAAAGCTCCCTTGATGGACTGCCCTATGGTTGCCTTGCTAACTCCCTCGGCTTTGGTAATAGCCGTTTTACTCATGTCCAAGAAATAATGAGCGTAGATGCGTTTTGCCTGTTTGTCTGGCAGGGTAGCAATGGCAGCATGGAGCTGTTCCCTTGTGAGCTTGCGTTCGTAAATCCATCGGGAGAGAGGGAAACAAACAAAGCACTGTGTTCGATGCCGTCATCACGGTCAAGAGAGTAGTAGGCTTTGTGGTAATACACTTTGCTTTGATAGGCTTGCTCTGCTTTGCGGTGTTCCTCAAAAATGTTAAACACCTCATCAGGAATATCAATATAGGTATCTATGCTTATATGGGCATAATAATCTTTCAAGTTTATTTTTTTCATGGTTGTACCATCCTTTCGATTTTGGAATTGCTGAAATCGAAAGGATGGTGGCGGTGAGCGACAACGGGTAATACCATTTAAAACGCAACCAAAAAGGCATTTATCTTTGGAAATGTTTCTTTCCAAGACAAATACCTTTTTGGTTATTTCATATTTACTATGGCTTGTAGGTTCACAAGTTAGCCAGAATGCATCCCTATTTTCATTTTGGCTTTTTTTAACAAGGGTTCTCGACTAATTAAAAGCGCCAATATAAACAAACACCCTCAATTCTAAAACAAAGAATTGAGGGTTAAATGCATAATAAATCGTCCGTCAAATCTTCGCTTTTTTTTATTGACGGATTAGTTCGTTATTTTCTGAATTGACAGTTCAAATATTATTGAACGGTAAAAACATTATAAATATGACCTAATAATGTAAAATTATATAAGGAGGTGAACTGATAGTGCATAACATACCAGACACACTTAGTGGTGTTGTTAAATCTTCACGGACACGCAGCGAGCTTATAATGGAAGCATTAGCCGAAAAGGTTGGCATCACAGAGCGATACCTATACCGTATCGAAAACGAGAACAAGAAGCCGAGCTTTGAGGTTTTACATAAGCTGATCCGTGAGCTTGCCATATCACCGGACTTGATTTTCTACCCCGAGAAGCCGTCCAAAGATACCGAGGTAGAAAATCTTATCGGTATGCTTTACAACTGCGATGACCGTTCTATGGAGATTATCAAGGCAACTGTGAAAGCCGCTTTAGAAAGCCAATCTAAACAAGATAGCTAAAAAGAAAGAGCCGATAGCTTGTGAGGTGTTCTCACAAATTATCGGCTCTGCGTCTGTGCGTCTGGCTCTTTGATAATGGTTGTATTCATTTGTTTTACATTGATTAGAGTTTCTTGTTTACACTTAGGGCAATACAGAGGGAAGTTTTCAAGTACCGTATCTCCCCAGATTTTGATACGGGTTTTGCATTTACACGCTGGGCATAGCAACCATTCTGATTGTTCCAAATTATCATGTCACCTCACTACAATTAAAATTAATTACTCTAAAATAAAGGTGTACTTTTAAGCTATATGGACAAATGAAAGATGTAATCCCTATCTTCCGTGTAGCTGCTGAATAAACGGAATCAGATTGTTTGCGGTTAGGTGGATAATGATTGCGACCACCGCAATAGCCGCAATGATTAATACCGTTTTGATGACCTTTTTCTTGTTCACAGTTTCCTCACCTCACTCATAATTTAGAATTTCGCTTATCTTGTCAGTAAGAGCTTTTTGGGCTACAATATAGCCTGTAAGGGCGGTAATGCCGATTACTATGCAAAACCAAACAAAAATACCCATTGGTGAAATTACGTTGTCGAGCGGCGTTTGCAGAAAGATGTTTCCAAATAAATCTCCGATAGCATAAGTCAGTGGCACAGACAAAATTAACGAAGCTATAAAGCTGATAAGCCCGGTAATGACGCCTTCATTTACGATTATGTGAAGAATGTCCCTTGGCAAGCCTCCGATTGCCCGCATAACACCAATTTCGCGCATTCGCTCCA
>CAYWBF010000331.1:0-3333 GCA_964456085.1 uncultured Eubacteriales bacterium | reverse complement strand
TAGCGACCTAGTACAGTGGACAAATGACAATCCGGATAAGCCGCTATTCCGTGATGCAACATGGGGTGAGCTTATAGATGAATTTTATATAACCTCAGCTCCGGCTTGGCTGGGAAGCAATCAAATCAACAAGGAAAAGCTGGCGGATTTTCTTAGATGCATAAAAGCATTGCAGGTTGATGGTGACTTTGATGAGACAATGTTTAATTATATGCCGGCAGGGTCATTGTTTAGTGTTAAAAACGGTGTTATGGATTTTGCATACGGAGATTTTGAAGTGCTCGTTGATAAAATTAGGACCTTTTCTGATTTTATAACAACGGCAGGAGGAATGGAAAAAAGGGGTAACACTGGCATTGGTTTAATGCCCGGGCAGGTTGAAGGTGTTTTTGAGCCCATAAGTATTGTTGGGGTTAATGCAAACAGCGCCAAAAAAGATATTGCATTGGATTTTATAAAAACAGCGGCATCGGAAAGCGTTCAGCGAATAGATATTGAAAGTCTGCCCATTAACAACATAGCCTTAGAGAAAGGCTTAAATGGAGAAAACAGCAATAAAAGCATATGCTACGGATTTAGCCAATCCAACTCTGATGGAGGTATAGACAGAACCCTCACCTGTGTATGGCCAGAACAGAAATATTTTGACATGGTAAGGGAAGTAATAGGCAAAATAAAAATCCCTTCCACTGTAGATGAGGTATTACTTGAGCTTATAAAAGAGGAAACGAAGGAATTTTTTGAGGGGGATAAAACTGTTGAGGAGGTAGTTGAGTCTGTTTCGGAAAGGACGAGAGCTTATTTTGCCGAATAAAAAGGTAAGGTCAGGACTAAAAAATCAGTGGGTGGGGTTTTTCTTCGTACTGCCTAGTTTGATGGGTGTGTTAGTGTTTGTGCTGCTGCCCTTCGCTGATGCGGCTAACCGTTCCTTTCGAGAGGCAATGAGCAGTAAATTTGTATATTTTAAGAATTACGGAACCGTTTTTTATAATGAAGCCTTTAAGCTTGCGGTATCCAACACCTTAAGATTTATTGCTTATTGTATTCCGATGCTTGTGGCTTTGTCCTTGCTAATGGCTGTGCTGGTTAGCAAGGGCAGGCATAAGCCGGCTTTGTTTAAAACCTCTTTGCTCATTCCCATGGCTATACCTGTGGCTTCGGTAGTGCTTATTTGGCAGTTGATGTTCCACCAAAATGGACTGCTTAGCGGTTTTGTTGGAGCTATGGGGTATGGGAGGGTTAACTGGCTTAAATCAGAGTATGCATTTTGGGTTTTAGTATTTACTTATATATGGCGTAATTTAGGCTATGACATGATTTTGTGGCTGGCTGGGCTAAGCAATATATCTACATATTTATATGAAGCGGCAGCCATAGACGGGGCAGGGGCATTTCAGCAGTTTTTTTACATAACCCTCCCTAATCTCACCACAACCCTTTTTACAATTCTGGTATTATCCTTGCTTAACTCCTTTAAGGTGTTTCGTGAGGCGTACTTAATTTCCGGCGACTATCCCCACGGCAGCATTTATATGCTCCAGCACTTGTTTAATAACTGGTTTACTGCTTTGGATATGGACAAATTAAGCGCCGGAGCAGTAATTGTGTCTATTGTAATTTTTGCGGTTATTTTGATTTTCAAAAACATTTGGGGGAAGGAGGAAGGCTTTTGAAATATATAGTGACTGTACTTTTGACGGCGGCTTGTATTTTTGTGTGGGTACCACTTTGTTTAATAGTATTTGGCTCCTTAATGGGCAAGGTGGAGCTTTGGGAGTACCTTGCACCTGTTTTAAACGGTGGAAGTGGCTTAGCTTCCTTTTATATTTTTCCGAAGTATCCTACACTACGGAGTTTTGTAGAGCTGCTCCTTGATACCCCTAAGTTTTTTGTTATGTTCTGGAATTCATGGAAGCTTGTGCTCCCTGTGCTTGCTGGGCAGCTGATAATTGCGGTGCCTGCTGCATGGGGGTTTGCTAAATTTAGTTTTAGATTTAGGGAGCCGTTGTTTCTTCTATATATTGTGCTTATGCTAATGCCCTTTCAGGTTACAATGGTTTCCTATTATTTAGTATTGGATAAGCTTCACCTGCTGGATACACGGTGGGCAATAATTTTGCCCGGTGCTTTTTCAACCTTTCCCGTGTTTATACTGTATAGATTTTTTGCCCAGACAGACGACTCTGTGCTAGAGGCAGCAGATATTGACGGCGCCGGTCACTTGGGAAAATTTTTTTACATAGGCATACCCCTTGCTAAGCCGGGGATTATTTCCGTTTTGATACTTAATTTTTTAGAATATTGGACTATGTTGGAGCAGCCCTTGGCTTTTCTTCAAAATAAAAGCCTTTGGCCGCTGTCCTTGTATCTGCCGAAAATAGTTGTGGATAAGGCAGGGGTTGCGCTTGTGGCTTCCGTAATTATGATGCTTCCTGCATTATTATGCTTTTTCTACGGACAAAGCTATTTACAGGAGGGTATTAATGCAACTGCTTATAAATAATAAAGGAATGATTGAAAATTATGCTTAAGTCGTTAACCAAGGAGCAAAAGCCCTCTGTTTTTAGAATGTTTGCTATATTTATGGCAATTATGGCGGCAATTACGGTGGTTTCACGTTTTTCACAGTCATTGACGGTTGCAGTAGTTAGTGTAGAACGGGTTAAAAGGGGTGCCATTGTAAATACTGTCACCTCCCAGGGGAGTATTCAGGCAGAAAATGAGGTAAGTATTTTGGTAGAGGGGGGAGCTATCATAAAGGATATTCATGTAAAACAAGGTATGAATGTAAAAAAGGGTGATACTCTAATCACTCTTGACAGAACCCCTATAGAGGAGCAAATTTTCAAAACGGAGCTAGAGCTGAAAAAACTAGAATTGCAGTTAAAGGAAACAGGATTATTGGACTCTGGCAGTAATGAGGATATGGAAAGGGATATAGAATACATTTTACATGAAGCCCAGATTGGAGAAGAAGAATATGAGCTTAGCCTTGAAAGAGCGAAGCAGAATCTTGCTCTTTCTGAAGGGTCACTGGAAAGAAGTAGGGCACGCCTAGGCATTGTTAAGGAAAAAAGCATGGAAAAGCAATTGGAGAATGCTAAAGATATTTATGAGGAAGCTTTGAAAAATGTTGAGGTCTTGAAATATAAAAAGTATAAATCTTTAAAAGATGCCCAGACTGCAATTGATGATGCAGTGCTGGCAATAGAGGAAATTTCCAAAAGCACAGAGGTATTGGCAGAAAAAAAGCTTTCTAGGGCAGAAACCGGATATTATGAGCTTGAACGAGAGTGGGATTCCAAAATAAGTGCACAGCTTAATAATATGAAT
>CAYWBF010000330.1:0-3357 GCA_964456085.1 uncultured Eubacteriales bacterium | reverse complement strand
ACAGCTCAAAGCAAGCCGTCTTTTTTTTATTTATAAAAATACAAAAGCAAGGGGAGTTTTAATAAAAACAAAGCCATGCAAGAAATGCGGAACCGAAATTGACAAAAAAGCGAAGATATGCCCGAATTGTAATTCTAAGCAAGGCGGGATTTTTCCTATAATAATCGGAATATTTCTTTTTATAATGGTTTTTGGTGCGCTGGGCGGCAATAATGGTTCCAATAAAGAATTAGCCAAGAAAGACCAGCAACTAAACCACTACCGCCTGAAAGGCGGTAGGTTTGATGTGCGGCTAAAAGCCGCCTAAAGTTGGCTGATGCTAAAGTTATCGGATTTCATGTTTTCAGCTACATCTTGATTCTTTATATACTCAGCTATTACTTCATCTGTAACATTCCCACTACTTGCTACAAAGTATCCCCTAGCCCATAGATGCCGTCCCCAAAATTGCTTATTTAGCTCCTTATACTCCATTTGCAATTTTCTGGACGAATACCCTTTTATATATTGTACTATTTTACTTACTAATATGTGTGGCGGGGCTGACAGTAATAGATGTATATGGTCTTTTGACACATGACCGCTTAAGTGTCAAAATTGCAAAACTAGAATTTATACAAGAAGCAACTATTTTACAGGAGATAAAATACTTCTAACAGAAGAACAAAAGAAGGAGCTGGATACCGAACGAGAAAATGTTAACTTTATAAGACTTCCTGCGGAAAATGATTATAGGGTGAAGCATAGAGAATATGGGCTATTCGTTAATGCAAAAAATGAATACCTAATGTTGGTTTTACGTCGCGAAGATTTAAGAAGATTGACATCTTATGAAATTTTAATATCAGTTTTTGAGATTATATTTGAACATCTCTGGCCCTAATAATGTAAAAAACATCTCTCCCAATAAATGCGCTGCTTTTAATTCAAGGCTTGGCATTATTACTCCAAGCGACTTAGGGCTACTGGAACTCGCAATAGAAAAAAACGAGTATACCCTTGAACAATACGAAGAGATTTTCACAAAGGAAATGACAAAATTCAAGTTACCAGAAATGAAGTTAATGCCTGAAACAGCTTGGAAAAAAATTAAACGCCATATCAGAGACATTTTAGAAGATGAGGACGACTAGAGAAAAGGCAGTTTGAAGTAAGCCGTCTTTTTTTATTTTGCAAAAATTCATACAAAAAGCAAAAGACAACCTGCTCTCAAAGCAAGTTGTTTTTTGTCTCTATCTTGATATTAGGAGAATGCCGATGAAAAGGAATTTAAAAAAATTTTTAATTGTTGCTATTGTCAGTGCCTCAACGCTTTTGCCAACTTTTGCTTTCGCCGAAACACAAAAAACTATCAACGTTATCTTCGGAAAAATTCGTGTTTTTGTAAACGGGGCATCGGTTAACAAAGAAACTTTATTGTATGAAGGTACTACTTACATACCTTTAAGAGCAACCGCTGAAGCTCTTAAAAAACAATTGATATTTGACCCTAATACAAATACAGCCTATATCAATAATATTTATACCGAATACCCTGAATCAAGTAGTCCTGTTATTAATCAGATTAGGCATGAAACTATAGTAGCTTATTTTGATAGAATAAAATTAATTGTTGATGGCGTTAAGTCTAACAAAGAAACCTTGTTGTATAACGGTTCTACATATATCCCATTAAGAGATACGGCAGAGCTACTAAAGATGCAGGTTTCTTACGACGGGGCTACAAGCAGCGCCAAAATTACTGATGGGAATGGGTCAAGTTCACCACAGCCTATTAATGCTAAGCTTGCATATTATGCCAATTTTCCGACGATTTTAGACTTAGGAACCTACGCCGGAGTCTCTCTTGTTAAATCAAGTGCCATTAATAACGGTGCTGAATATTGTTATCAAAAGACTTTGGTTCCATTTGAAAAGTTTAACGGATACCTTGGCGAGTTGGTTAAATTAGGCTTTTTGTTAAACAACGAGTTGAGTTCGAACGGGTATTACTTCTACAGTAAGGGCAGCATAAGTATTAGCATAGATATTAGGTCAGCTGAGCATATCGTGATTAGCATACAGAACACCAATACCACTACTGTTTCTATCGCTATGTATCAAGAATACCCATTGATACCTGATATTGGAAGCTTTGTAGGCGCAAAAATAAACGCCTTTAAAACCACCACGGAATACGATGGCTCTAAGGCGTACTGGTATAAAAATATTTCGGCAGAAGTTATCCAGACCTATGTTAACGAGCTGTTAAGGCTTGGCTATGTTATGGATAAATCACTGTCTAAAACAAATTATTATGTTTATACAAAAGCCGACATTAGCTTGATTGTGGACGCAGCTACATATAGATACGACAACACTGTATTAGTCAATATAAAAAGTGTAACCTCTGAAACTTACTCATATTATTCTGAATATCCTTCGGTTCCTGTTTTTGCAAATACCCAACCTGTTAGCTCATATCTTACTGATGATGGCATAGGCACCGTTTTTCGCTATGGACGTTTTGATAATAGCGTTGTTCAGAATTACATAAAAACCTTAACTGGTTTAGGATATGTACTTGTAGGAAATATGTCCTATGATAACTATTTTGTTTATTATAAAGATACCATACAAATAACCATTGATTTAACAACGCTAAAATCAGATGGCGGCATTTTAATAATTGTAAAAAAAATTAAATCATTAGATTCAACAGGCAGTAAGAATGATTTTATCGCTTATACTCAATTTCCAGGAGTGCCTGATTACGGTGCTTTCCTCAATCCCTACAAGTCGGCGTTTGATGTTGCAACTACGGCAGATGGTTTTATAGTATATCACTACGGCCGCCCTACTAATTCAAATTCCGTTCAGAATTACAGAAGTAAGCTTGAAAGCTTACAATACTTATATAATTCAAATGATTCCAAGTCTAATTATCATGTGTACCAAAAAGGTAATACGATTGCAATTGTGGATTTGACGGATTCTGACGGGTTTGTCTCTATAAAAATTAAATAATAGTATAAAAAAGCCCTCTAATCCAAGAGGGCTTTAAAAATATAAGGACGTGAATTTATGGCAAAACGAACAAACGGCGAGGGCACAATTTATCAGGACAAAAAAGGATTATGGCGCGCTGAAATCACTATAGGCTATGACGAAAGCGGAAAACGTATAAAAAAAAGCAAGGCAAGCATAGATATAAGCGTAGTCTAAAAATGGCTAAACGATGAGCGCTATAGGCTAAGCAGAAACATTATAGCAATTAACACGAGCTATACCCTCGAAGAATGGTTAAGATTTTGGCTAGAAAACTATGCTTGAAACCATGTGTACTAACCGCAAGACTATTCGTGTTGGCAGTGATGA
>CAYWBF010000329.1:0-3359 GCA_964456085.1 uncultured Eubacteriales bacterium | reverse complement strand
TCTAAAACATCTATAAGAGTTTTTTCGTTGTCAAATATAGTAGATTCGGTCAGCTCTATTTCAATAAGCTCTCTGGGCACCGAGTGTTTATCGGTGATGGCGCAAAGCTCCTCTACAAAGCTGGGGTTGTTAAGATGAAGCCGTGAAAAGTTAACGGATACTCTAACAGGCTCAAGACCTGTGCTAACCCAGTCGCTAATAGCTCGGCAGGATTTATCCAGCATATACATATCCAGCTTTGTTATAAAACCGTTTTGCTCAAAGAGAGGTATAAAATCGCCTGGGTATATAATATCCACATTATCCGACTTCCAGCGCACCAGCGCCTCGGCGCCTACGACCTTTTCGTCCTCCAGCCGATACTTAGGCTGTAGGAACAGCTTAAACTCCTCTTTTAGTATGGCCGATTCCATTTTACTTTCTACTTCCATTTTTAAGGCAAGATTTTTCTTGATTTTTTCGTCGTAGAAGCAGATGGTGTCGGTACTAAATTCTTTTTCACTCCGGTGGACGTAGCGAGCCTTGTCGGCTATGGCTTCCACTTCCTCATTGTTCTTTTCTATATTGTAAACCCCGGCACTGAAGGTAAGGTTGTAGGTGCTGTCATTTACGCAGCATTTCATAGCATGGAACAAGTCGTTGATTCGCACAAGGAGATTGTTGTCCCCTTGGTTATGCACTAAGGCGCAAAACTCGTCGTCGGAAATTCTAGCGTACAACTCACCTTCTTTCACAAACTTCTTTAGCTCATCAGCAATATGACAAATCAAATGGTCACCTGCTTCAAAGCCGAAGGTTTCATTGAAAAGCTTCATTTTATCCACGTCAATAATTAAAAACGTATAGCTCCGGCTGCCATTAGCCAATAGGCTCTCAGCCTCTAGCTTAAATTTTAAAAAGTTGTAAATTCGTGTAAGGTCGTCATAATAGGCTACCCGTTTTAGCTCATCCATATGCTCCATCTGTGCTTTTTGGGCTGCCTTCTCTGACAAGAATATATACAGTATAAACAAAGCGAAGCCAATTATTACAACAACGGTGAGTATAGCTGTTTTAAAGGTAATGTCGTTTGTTCTGCGTGAAATCACATCGTCGGGTACTATGGATAGGAGGTTCCAGCTGTTTACTTCTATGGTGCCATAGTGCATAAGACGCTTTTGCCCGTTTATGGAGTATCTGGAGTGCCCGCCTTTGTTTTCGTAGAAGTTTTTCCTTATGGTTTCATAATTATCATTTTGGTAGAAATGTGCCTTGGAGAGTGTGTCAAATAGGTTGTCGGAATCCAAAAAGCTGTATGAGTTTGTGGTTTTGGCTATGATTTCGCCTTCGTTTGTTATAACGTAGGCATAGCCGTAGCCGTTAAAGGAGGACAGAAACAGCTTATCAAGCTGCTTTACGTCGTAGGTTCCTATGAGCAGACCAAGTGTTCTTCTGTTTTGAGTTATGGGGGTTGCTAGTACCACGATTTTTGTATCTCTTATTTTGGATTGTACCGGCTTGGTTAGAACAGTTTCGCCGTTTAATGCAGCTTGAAAATATTCTCTGTCGCTTACGTTAATGAGCTGCCCGTCGTTGGTTATGGAGTTGCCTTCAAGGTCGGAATAGGTTATGTAATCAAACTCGGAGGTGGCTTTTATGTTGCTAAGCAGTGCAATAAGCCTACCCTTGTTTTTCCCGTCAAGGAGTTTAGTTTCATTTAATATAGACTCGTAGTGTCCTATAATATTTGCGTAGGCTTTGATAGCCTCGATTTCTCCTTGCATTTTTGAGGTGAAGTTATATTTTTGCTGCTCTAGTATTTCGTTTAAGGTTTCACAGGTGTTTTTAGACAGGTCATTTCTTATTGTGCGGTAATATACAATTAGACCACCGGCAGCTATAGCCACCAGAATAAAGAATAATAGAACTAAATCCTTTGTACGTGCCTTTTTTATCATAAAATCCCTCCGCCCCTTTGGAGATATAAGCAACCGTTTTTAATTCTCTGCGTTATTCAAAACGTCATTCAAAATTATATTCTATCTTATAAAGAAAACTATATATGTGTCAACTGATTTATGTGTTTTAGATGTTTAAATTAGAACATTTTAATGGTTTAAAATTATTGGCGGGTATGTTTATGATAATTTGATATGATTGTAACTATGAAATTGCTTGGGTGTTTTTTTACCGAATTTTTATTTCTAAGTATTGACGAATGGTTAATAGTATGCTATCCTCATTACTGCAGTTTAATATGCTGTCGTAGCTCAGTAGGTAGAGCGCTACCTTGGTAAGGTAGAGGTTCGGCGGTTCGATTCCGCTCGACAGCTTTTTTTGTTATGCCGGTAGGTTGTTTGCCTAACGGGGGAAGGGACAACATTGAAGGATTTTAAGGGGTTGATGAAAAGTAACTCCTTTTAGCGCTTAGCTTACAATGATTAGCAAATTTAGGAGGCTCTAGCTCAAATGTACGGGCAAAAATTTAATACTAAATGTAGATAAAATTCGAATAAATTATTATTAAAACGACAAACTACAAATTGTAATAAATTTTGTCGTATTTAAAACGTTTGTCAGAATTGACATATCTTGAATAATGTGTTAATATACTTAAACTACTTAATAATTATGTGCATACAATCAACTTTGATTGCGACATCTATTGTATACTTTTTTAAACAACGATAGCTAGTCGCAAGGAGGGGTTGGCAATTTGCCTGTGATTTATGCCTGAGAACGATACGAATAATGGTGAAGCGCATGAACACAACATGATTTGCTATAGCAAATGCCCAGAAGTCAAAAGATGCGTTCATCTTGACAAACATGAGGATAAGCCAACGAAATTTGCCAATTTAGGCTATAGAGCAATATTTGCTTTTGTAAGTTGGATTTTATTACTGTCAGCTGCTAACGACGGTAATGGTTATTTTATAGCACAAGCTATGTTATGTGTTCCTATATTTAAAGATTTCATTGAGTATGCACCTTTTGATCGTGGACGTAGAGTTTTAAGATTAATAGCAATGTGGTTATGCGTTCTTTGTTTAGCCTTTTCAATAGCTGGCATAATGGGTGTTATAGTGGTAACGTTTAAAGAGGATTTAGCATATTTTACAATTAAGAAGAATAGTATTTTTCATGCTAGTTGGTCTGTTAGGCTTTTTTATTCATGGATTGCCGTAGGAATGCTTTTTGGCTCTACTCTTATTGATTGGTTTTGCGGTAAAACAACAGAAGAAAAAATATTTCTTGATCAAATGCCGCAAGCTCTATAGGAAGGGGTGTTTGAGATGGGTAACCATATACCTTTAGTAATTTTTTTAGTTTTATTCTTTTCGATATGGATTGCTGGAATTTTGAGACTTAACATGGCT
>CAYWBF010000328.1:0-3359 GCA_964456085.1 uncultured Eubacteriales bacterium | reverse complement strand
CAAGCGTTAGTTGTAAAATGTGTTAGCAAATCATAGTGATTGTTTCTAAAAATCAAATTAAGAAATTCGTTACATTTTGCTGAAATACATCTGTCTTTTTTAACAGCCGCAAAGTAATGGTAAAGCCGTGCGTCATGTTTATCTATTTCATAGGTTACGGCGGATTTCGCTATTAGTCTGCGAATAAGGCTTTTAATCGTTCTGTCCGACGTAACCTTTGACTTCAAAACTTCCGCTATAATTTCAGAGGCTGTAGCAGTTTCCTTTTGCCAAAGAACACTCATAATTAGCCATTCACTTTCTGTAATACTGATTTTTTTGTCCATCTATAATCCTCCGATATATATCAATTAACAGTAATTATAACATATTTTATTGCTGTTTAAAGGATAATGTTTAAAAGACTAAATTTGTTTTCAAATATATTGACAGGAGAAAAATGGTACTGTATAATTGAAAGCAAATGTAGTCAATGTATAAGGTGGGGACAAATTATGCAAATTGAAAATCCAGCAGGAAATCAATACGCCATTCAAGGAAAAAATTCCTTAGAGAATAATAAGGGAGGGCCAAGCGACTCTACTCAACAACAGATTGAGGCATTAAGAAAGCAAATAGCTGACCTGCAAAGTCAAAAAAACAAACCTGTGGATGCAAAATGTCGTGATGAAAATGGTGATGACCCTGAAACGGCAGCTAAGGCTGCACAAGACATAGCCAAGAAGCAATCCGAAGAAATTGACAAGAAAATTCAGCAACTAGAGGCTAAGATTCAGCAACTTAAAAGCCAGTCTAGTACTAAGCCAGAAAGCCAGTCGCAGATAGATAGAAAAAACGAAGAGGAACAGATTGATTTATCTAATAAAGTGTTAAAAGAAATGGGTGTATTGGGACAATTTGTTGATGAACAAATATAGAAAAACCTGAACCCTATAATGTAGGTTCTGGCTTTTTATCTATGTACAATATAACAAAAATGAGATTTTATTTAAAAAATCTATCCTAAGCTTGCAGCTTTAGGATAGATTTTTTTGTTTGTTAAGCAAATAATGTTAAAATACAGTGAGAAAAAACGAATTTATCTTCGTATATATTTATGAGGTTATTAAAGCTAACAGAGATGAGTGAAGATGATGACACTTGTAAAACGATTGCAGCAAAGAGACGAAGCTGCCTATGAACAAATTATTGATAAGTACAGCAAGCTGCTTTGGCGTGTGGCTGATGGGGTGCTTTGGGAGGTTTGCAGTGAGCAGGACGTGGAGGAGTGTGTTGCCGATGTGTTTTTTAAGCTTTGGCAGAAGCCGGAGGTTTATGACCCTAAAATGTGTAACCTTAAGAATTTCTTGGTTGTGCTGACTAAAAACCATGCTATTGACATTTATCGAAGAAAAGTCCGACGGGCAGAGAATATTCTTGATGAGGAATTTTGTGATGAAAATGCCGACCCGGTTAATGAGGTGATTAAGGAGGAAAACCAGACGGAGCTAAATAATGCGCTGGGGACACTTTCTGTGTGTGATAAGGAAATAGTAACCAGACGGTATATTTATGAAGAAAAGCCTTCGGAAATATCAAAGGCAATGAACCTTCCAGTGAGACGCATTGAAAACAGACTGTACAGAGCCAAGCAAAGCTTAAAAAAGCTTTTAGACCCGAGCAAAATGGGAGGTATGAAATAATGAAAAAACATAAGTTTACAAACAAGAATATAGAAAATATAAAGGCAGACTTTTTTTGCAGGATTAATCCGGAGGAGGTACGGGTAATAAATACAAAACGGCGTAAGTCACCGGCTGGTGTAATATTGGCGGCTGCTTTGGCGCTTTGCTTTGCTATAGGTTCACTTGCTTCCACGAATATGCTGGATATGAGAGATTTGTATAGTACCTTTTTTGGTGATGGGGCAGAAGGCGCAGGGTTTTCTATTAACAATACATTTGAAAGCAACGGTATTGAGCTTAAGCTGCTGTCGGCTGTGGTTGACGGAAACAACGGGTATATTTTTTTTACTGTACAGGATTTGGTTGGTGACCGCCTTGATGACAAAATGGGTTGGGCGTACTGCAAGGTTGATTTTCATGGAATGTTTAAGGGGCACCTGCTGGATTGCTCCATTAACCAGCTTTCTTATGATGAAGAAACGAAAACAATAACAGCAGTAACAAGCATACAATCCACAAAGGGTATAAGCGTAAATGACAAAATGACATTTACTCTGGGAACCCTTGAATCAGGGTTAAGCTTTTTTGATAAGTATGAAACTGGGGTTAGCCTTTATGATTTGTGGGAGGCGAACCAAGACATACAAACCACTACGGCAGATGAGTACGGCATAACGGCATGGGCTGGCCCTATAGGGCAAGACCTTTCTAATAAGCAAGTTAAAGCTATGAGCATACTAAAAAAGAACGGGCTTAGCCATGATATAGATGGCATAGACTGGGCAAGGCTTACGGGCATTGGCTTTATAGACAATCAGCTTCATTTGCAGTATCAGTACACTGAAAATAGGCGTGATTTTAACGGAGGCTCTTTTAGCCTTTACAATAGAAATGGGGAGGAGATAAAAAGTACAAACGCTTTACATTTTGGGGAAAATAGGCTGGGGTATGTTGAGCATGTGTATGATATAGGCAGCCCGGAGGAGCTAAGGGATATTTCTTTAAAAGCGCAATTTAATTCTTCTGCGGGATATATTGACGGGCAGTGGAATATTAGTTTCTTGGTAGACTCAAAGGTTGAGCAAAGGGAGCTGACCGTTGCTCTTGACCAAGACTTTAGGCTTAAGGATATGGTAATTACTGCATCGCCTATTACTACTACTGCAAAAATGAGACTAGCAGAAAGGTTGGGAGATGACAGCTTTGATAAGTTAGAAGAAATCTTTAGTAAGGGTAACTACCTTAAGCTTATGGACGGAACACATATCGAGCTTACTTTAAATAATCTTTCACTTGACAACGAAACAGGAAAAATTAAGGTAGTGTACCTTAATACGTTTTTTGATGTTAATTCTTTGGAGAGTGTTGTTATACAGGGTAAGGAGTATTTTTTTGAGTAGGAATAAATTAATGTGAGTTCGACGAAATTGGAAAGAGCGCAATTTCGTCGAACAAAACGTGAAAATACTTTCGCAAATAGAGTCGATAAAGCGGCTTATTCTGCTTAGGTATAATTTTTTATTCCTGTTCCTCAACCGAAGCTTTTGCACTATTGTTTGCATCTTCTGATGGCTTTGTGCTTTCATCGTTTTGGTTCTCATCTTTTGATTTGGATGTTGTTTCGTTGTTTGCTCCTATTTCTTTAGCTGATTCATTTACTTCTTTAATAGATTCGCCTATGCTGGACATGGCATT
>CAYWBF010000327.1:0-3361 GCA_964456085.1 uncultured Eubacteriales bacterium | reverse complement strand
ACATAGTGAAAAAAAACAACCAGACACTAATCATAGTAACCCACGACCTTGAAATATCGTCCTACGCCGATGAGATTATTTATATTAGAGACGGAACGGTTGAAAAAGTAGAAAAGGTACAAAAGCCTGAGCATGAGCTTACGCTTAATAATGAAATTGAGAAATAACATTATTTATATATTTAGGGGGAAAATTTATGCTTAAAATAACAAAAGCTTTAACAGCCATATTTTTGTCGGTTGTTTTACTAGGAGGAATTTCTACGGCTTACGCCAATGATTATTTGCCGCCACCAGACCCGACGCCTACAGAACGACCAATAGCAAACCCAAAAGTCAAGCTGGTTACGCCATCAGTGGTTACCATAAGAAACGGAAGCCAGCAGGACGTAGAGATTACAATTAAAAACGTAGGCTCCAGCTTTGCGAACACTGTACTTACTCAAGCTACCGTAACAGGGGACAGCCCTATTTCTCTTCAGTTCCTTAATAACTCTAACGCTTTCAGCAGCATATATGAGGGAGTGTCAAAAAAAGCTACCTTAAGAATAAAGGTTGACCCAAATGCCGCTGACGGCAACTACCCAATCACATTAACTCATTCCTTTAAAAATATCTACAATTCAAACTTTTCCGATACAGACACAATTACAGTAAGGGTAGTCAGAACAGATAAGGCACCTTCTATGGTTATGGAAAACTTCTCCAGCAGCCTGGAAACTGTAGCACCGGGCGAAAAATTTACCGTAAGTGCAAACATTATAAACGCCTCTGAGCTAGACGCTAAAGAGGTTCAGGTGAAAATAGAAGGGCTTGAGCCGGATAAAATTTATCTAGCCGACTCTACAACCAGCACTTACTTCCGTCAGTTTTACATGGCGGCCAATGAAAGAGTGTCCTATAGCTTTGCCGCTTCAAGCAAAATAAAATCCGGCTCTTACCCCATTACCTTTAAAATAACCTATTTGGACGCAAAAAATGAAAAGCATGAAAAAGAGTTTCTTTATTATGTAAGCGTTAGCGGCGCACCTACAGAAGAATCAAAGGCAACCGTTGAGGTTAAGTCCATATTAGAGCCTAAGGGTGAATATAAGGTTGCAGAGGAATTTGCAGTAAAGCTTAACCTTGCAAACACTTCACAGGTAGACGCAAAGAATGTTAAGGTTACAGCAGTAATGCCTGAGGGTGGGGTTATTGTACCAAAATCCTCAAGTATTCAAATGATTAACCAGCTTAAGGCGGCGGAGACAAAGGAGGTTTCCTTTAGCTTTGCACCTACAGCCTCGGCTAAAACCCAAAATTACGTTATAGGCTTTAAGGTAGAATATGAACCGGGGGTAGAAACGGACAAGGATATAGTTGTCTACACCTTCGAGCAGTTCGCCGGGGTTAACGTAAACAACCCAGAAAACAAGGAAAAGCCAGAGGATACAAAAATTTCAAAACCGAAAATAATTGTATCCAGCTATAAATCAGACCCGATTATTGTTAAGGCAGGTGAGGAGTTTAGCCTTGACATGGAATTTAAAAATACTCACCCAACAAAATCCATTGAAAACGTTAAGGCAGTTTTAACCGCTCTTGAAACCACAGAAAAAAAGGGCAGCGTATTTACCCCAGTAGACGGCAGCAATACATTCTACATTGACAAAATCATGCCAAACCAAACAGCCTCAAAGAATTTTAAAATGTTTACAGTGCCAGACGCAGACCCGCGAACCTATACAATTTCTGTAAAATTCAAATATCAGGACGCAGACTTTAACGAGTACGAGGAAGAAGAAATCATTGGTATTAACGTTAAGCAAATCACACGCCTAGAAACAAACGCCATTAACATGCCTACAGAATCAATGGTAGGTGCGCCAATTTACTTGTACTTTAATATTATGAACACAGGTAAGGTAGCCTTAAGCAACCTTAAGGTAAATATAGAAGGAAACTTTGACACCGCCAACAGCTTTGTATTCTTCGGTACCATTGCTAAAAGCAGCTCCGCATCTTACGACGGCTCATTTATTCCAAATGAGGTAGGCTCACAAGAGGGAAAAATAATTATTGAGTACGACGACGACACAGGAGAACATATGGTAGAAGAAAAGCCATTTACCATTAACGTCATTGACGCTCCTCCAATGCCCGAGGGCGGTGGTATGGAAATGTACCCAGGTATGGAAGGCAAACCAGGATTTGATATGGGCAGAGGCGGTAACCAAATGGGAATGCCGGGACAAGGTGGTCTAAGCAGTATACAGGCTTACGCAAGAAACCCATATGTATGGGTTGGTGGAGTTATAACTTTACTTGGAATTATATTTGGCTATAAGAAATTTAAAAAAAGGAAAAGCGTAAGCTTTGACGAATAGCACTTCTTACGGAGTATAAATTAGGAAAGGAGTGTAATATGAGCACAATTGATGTTTTTGTTATGGTTATGAGAAATCTATTTAAGCGTAAGCTGCGTACATTCTTAACCATAATGGGTGTAGTAATAGGCACCGCTTCCATTGTAGTAATGATTTCCCTTGGGCTTGCCCTTAACAAAACCTTTAACGAGGAGCTGGAAAAGCTGGGGGATTTGACTATAATCACCATTTACAAGCCATGGAACGACCCTTTTTCCAAAAAGAAGGTAACACTTGACGACTCGGCAATAACCTCCTTTCAAAAGCTTGACGGAGTTATTGCGTCAACACCTGTGCTGGAGACTTATCTTTTTGCTAAAAGCGGTAAATATATAAATTACAACTACAGAATTTTAGGAATATATCCCGAAGCCATGGCTGCCTTAGGCTATACAACCAGCGAAGGTCGGCTGTTGGAAGTGGACGACAAGCTTCATGCGGTGTATGGCAGCAGCATACCTTTTCAGTTCTCTAAGCCCCAGTCGGGTAGGGCGTATTTCTACGGGGGAGCACCAAACCCCAACGATAAGCCGTCTGTTAACGTTCTCGAGGATAAGATTCAAGCTTCCTTTGACTGGGCATTTGTAGACGATGCCTACGCCCAGCAGCTTGCTGCCAGCGGCGTTGAGCGCACACCTCCAAAGCCCTACACTCTAAAGGGTGTAGGAATTTTAACACCAAAGGCTTGGAACGTGGATTCCGCAGTATTTATGAATATAGCCGAGGTTCAAAAAATTAAGAAGGCAAGGGAACGCTACGATAATTCCAGCAGGCAAAGCTGGGGCATGGGCGTGGGAGGAAACGGCAACAGACAGGACGACAGCTACGACCTGGCATATGTAAAATGCACAGACCTTAAAGCAGTGCGTGCCGTCCACAAAACCCTAGTGGATCTAGGCTACAACGCAGAAATACCCTCACAGCAGCTTGACTCTCTGGAAAAAATCTCTCAAACCT
>CAYWBF010000326.1:0-3366 GCA_964456085.1 uncultured Eubacteriales bacterium | reverse complement strand
CAAGAACTTCAACTCCACTTATGTCAGCAACTTCTGAAACAGAAGAAAACCAAGTGAACATAATAGAAAAAAGAAAGAAATATATATTTAATCAATTGATTGATAAATGCTTAAACCCTAAAAATAAAATGGATAAAGGTAGTGCTTTTTATGTTGGTCCAGGTGTTTATGCTATTATTTGTAAAAAAAATAACCGTGTTTATTTTGGTGAAAGTGAAAATGTCACTTTCCGTGTTGGAATGCATATGGATGAATTGCGTAGAAAGCAAAGTAAAATTAAAGATCTGCAATGGGATTGGAATATGTTTGGTTCTAACAACTTTAATTTCATTTTACTAGCAAGTGGTCCTGCTTACAGTGATGGCAGAACCAGACGCATTAAAGAACGTGAATTAATTAATCTATGTCCAGAATTATCCTATAATGAAGCTTTTAATGAAATTAAAATGCAACAAAAAAGTCAAAAAGACTTAAAATTATCGTTACAAAAAAAAGTAAATAGTCAAGTAACCCCTAATTCAACAGAAGCTATTGTAACACCAAAGCAATTTCAACAATTAGAACTTTCTACACAAACTACAAATAATGTTCTACCTTTAAATGCACAACAACCTAGTTATTCAAAAAGTGTAATGCGTAGTATTCAATCACAACCTGTTACAGTTAATGGTATTACATACCCCTCTTTAACTCAAGCTGCTAATGCTTATAATCTTTCCCGTGATACATTAAAAACTCGTCTTCTTAAAGGGAAGCCATTATCACTTCCAAATACGGGTTCTACTCCCCAAACTCTTCAAAATCAAACAGTAACACCTGTTCCAAAAATGAATACAAAAGTTACACTCCAACCAAGCGAGTATAATATTATTTTCCGTGGGGTTTTATATAGTGGAACTCAGGAAGCATGCGATAAAACAGGTGTTCACCGTTCAACAGTTTATCGTGCCCTAAGAGATGATAATTCTACTGATTCTTATTATGTTGATTTAAGCGGAAAGCGTTTACCTTTTAACCCCACTAGAAAACAACAATTTCTCATTGAAGGTAAAGTTTATGTTAACATTAATGACGCTATTAAAGCAACAGGTTTAGGCGTTGATGTTATTTATCGTCGATGTGATGCAGCTAATAAATACTACCCTAATTGGTCAACTTTTGTCCAAAATTAATATAATTTGATATCTAAGAGGGAAATCCCCTTAGATATACATCCCCCCTTTAGGAGTAGAGATCCTTTTTTATTATAAAGCAATTATTAATACCAACTATTTCTAGTTACGTATAGTGATAGAAAATATAAATAATAAATTCTGAATATACGTAAATAAAAAATCTTCTCTTTTTAAATTCTATTTTTTTCAAAAATATAAATAATAAATTATCAAATTTGATCTATTTCTTAAAAGTGTCATTGAGTGTTTTAAGCAGTCAATCAACGTCATGAGCTGTCATTAGCACTCAACCACTGTTGTTGGCTGTAATGGACACTCTTATTTTTCATGTTGATTGCGTTGAAATTAAAAATCTTTTATGTTATAATAAAAGTATTATAAAAAATTTTTTTTATATGTTTGTTTTTCTAGCTATAATTATTATAATTATAGCTAGAAAAACTTGTTTTTTTGACCTGAAAGGGCCAAAAAGAACTTCATCGGACAGATTATTCTAGGATCGTCAAAAAAGTATATTAGATCTATAATGCCTACTTCTTTTAGTAATTGGATAGGGGTTCAAACCCATTCAGTATTAAGTTCTTGGGGTTTTTCAGGTTTTACTATTCGTTCAAGACATACTTATAAAATGAGAACATATAGAAAACCACAGGGTTTTGACCCTGTAAAAAGAAATCCAAAAGTTACGGCAACACT
Source organism: uncultured Eubacteriales bacterium (assembly GCA_964456085.1). Classification (GTDB taxonomy): domain Bacteria; phylum Bacillota; class Clostridia; order Lachnospirales; family CAYWBF01; genus CAYWBF01. Next base: position 1,495 of record CAYWBF010000326.1, on the reverse strand, counting down.
GACTCCAGTGTTGCCAATTCCTGACGGTTTTAATAAGTTTAGAACAAAACCTGGTTCGGGTTTTGTCTGCTTAGAAGGTGACGGCTTTTTAGCAGTTACTTTACGCTTTGATATCGCTGATCGTAAAGCAATTTCTGTTAAAACAAAAAGTCGTCAGTTTTCAACTTTATATAAAGTTGAATGCCAGGGGTTTAAAAATGTTTTGAATGATTGTTTTAACAATCAAACTCGTCCTTTAACAATTGGTGACCAAAGATACACAATTAATAAAGTAGAACAAACTTTCAAAGTTTCACTGGACAACCAACCTTTTGAGATCACTATTAATAGTGACCAACTAGGTTCGTCATTTTCATCAAAAGATAATGTTTATTTGCGTGCTCTTATTCTTTTAATTTTTAAAATGGTAAAAGCAAAACCAGGTAATTTAGGTGCTGGAACACCAGGAAGTTCAGCTTATTCTTTATATGGTTTTATGGCTTCTAACTATTCTGTTAGCCCTAGCGCGGGTTTATTTGTAGTAGGTTCACTTAGTAATCTTTATGCACAAAATGTAAATGCTTCACCACCTAGCCAAGAAGTAATTGAACCAGCAGAAGAAAGTGACAGAGGTCGCACGAGATCTCAGCCTACTATGTCTGTTTTACCAGTAAGCTTAGAAACCGTAGAGGAAAAACATTTTAGTCCATTTACTTCATTACCTTTTTCACTAAATGTTTTTGAATATGATGGGCCTATGTCAGCTAGTCTAGCAACTAGTGTAGCAACTGCTGCTGTTGATAGCTTTATTTTCCCTGATTATTCAAGTATGACTGCTGTTTTAGATGAAGCAATGTTAATTAATCATTCTCTTATTCTAGAAAGTCGTTTAACGACTTATTCTTTGATTCCTCTAGACTATGTTGGAGATGCAATGCAAATTACTCCTTTTGAATTTGCATTTTACGAAGATTCTACTAACTTTGAACGTGTTTTTGTTCAATCTAGTTTTTTAGGGGCATGTCTTTACAAAGAACTTTTACAACACATTCAAACGTTGCACACAGCACGTATTTCGTATCGTTCACTAGTATTTGAAAGTTTTGAACGTAAAAAATGGTTTAATAATGGTTTAGTGTGTAAGAAAAATAGTTTAAAATCTTTTCAAAAAACAGAAGCTCAGTTTGAGCTTCTAACAACTGGCCTGCATCCAAACAATTTTATTAATACAACGGCTAATCTAATGTTTACTAGTGAATTTAATGATTCAACTGGTAGTTTCTATAAGACTAACCGTTTTATTACATGCACTGCGTTTGCTTCTCAAGGTGATTTAGTAGACCCAGCATATAAACCATTATTCAAAACTTTAGAACATGCCTTAGGGCAAACAATTATTTTGTCTGATGCCCCTTACGTTGCGTTAAAACCATGTTTTGAACGTGGTAATTTAATCAATGTTTCAAATACGGTTTACTTCCGTGGTTTAGTTAGTAATGCAGGAAGCCTAGGTGCT
>CAYWBF010000325.1:0-3411 GCA_964456085.1 uncultured Eubacteriales bacterium | reverse complement strand
CCTTTGTTACAGTGCCCTTTAAGCTTGTTGTGGCATTGTTTATTGCGTACATACTTAACTTTAAGTTAAAATTTGTTAACGCCTTCCGTACTGCATATTATATTCCTTCGATTTTGGGCGGCTCAATTGCTATCGCCGTATTGTGGAAGGCATTGTTTAGAGATGACGGTCTAATTAACGCCGCTCTTGGAATGTTTGGCATGAGCGGTATAAACTGGCTGAGCGACCCGAATTATGCCATGTTTGTTATATCCTTGCTCCGTGTTTGGCAGTTTGGCTCTGCTATGGTTATTTTCCTTGCGGCTCTTAAGGGCGTGCCCGAGGAGCTTTACGAGGCGGCTACAATTGACGGCGCAGGCAAGGCTAGACAATTCTTCTCTGTTACTGTGCCTATGATAACCCCCGTTATTTTCTATAACCTTGTAACCCAGCTTGTACAGGCCTTCCAGGAATTTAACGGCCCATATATTATTACACAGGGTGGGCCTTTAGGCTCCACTACCTTGGTTTCCCTTCTTATTTACAACCGTGCCTTTAGAACCTATGAAATGGGTATGGCCAGCGCAATGTCATGGGTGTTATTTTTAATAGTAATGGTGCTTACTGCTGTATCCTTTATAAGCCAGAAATACTGGGTTTACTATGATGACGTTGATAAGGGGGAAAAATAATCATGAGCCAAACAAGCAAAAACATATTGACCTTTTTGAAATATGCGGTGCTTATTATTGTTGGTTTCTTTATGATTTATCCTCTCCTTTGGATGGTGGGGGCAACCTTTAAAACCAACACAGAGATTTTTACAGGGATAGGCATCTTTCCCAAAAATCCAACCCTTGACGGATATATTAAATCCTTAAATGATTACGGCGGAAATATTAACCTTTTGACCGCCATGATTAACACCTTTAAAATCGTTATTCCAAAGGTTGTTTTTACAATTGTGTCTGCCGTTGTTACAGCCTACGGCTTTGGACGATTTAAGTTTAAGGGCAGAGATTTTCTGTTTGCTATTCTTATGTCTACCTTGTTCCTTCCACAAATCGTGCTTAACGTACCTCAGTTTTCTATGTTTACAAAATTTGGCTGGGTTGACTCCCCTCTTTACCTGCCTATAGTTGCTCCTTCGCTTTTTGCGGTGGACACTTACTTTGTATTTATGCTTATACAGTTTTTAAGGGGTATACCTAAAGATTTGGACAATGCGGCAAAAATAGACGGCTGTAACGAGGTGCGGATATTGTACAATATTATTGTGCCTATGCTTAAGCCTGCTATTGTATCCTGTGCTTTATTCCAGTTTATGTGGGTTTCAAACGACTTTATGGGGCCTTTGCTTTACGTTAAATCCCCTATTTATTATCCTGCTACTATTTTCGTTAAGCTTTCCATGGACGCCGACTCCGGCTTTGAATGGAACCGTATACTTGCCGTTTCCTTTATTTCAATATTACCGTCCCTTATAGTATTCTTCGCGGCTCAGAACCAATTCGTTGAGGGTATCTCAGCCGGTGGCGTTAAGGGTTAGCTAGGGGGTTTGGGGGAGTGCAGCTCCCCCAAGACTCTATACGCTTTTATCTGGCAGCCACCTACTTCAAGTAGGTGGTAGTTTAAGTTATGAGAGGTGCGAAATGCTTAAAATATTTGACTTTGACAATCCGATATACATATTTTTTGAGCGTGTGGCGGATATTGTTTTGTTAAACCTTGTTTGGCTTGCTTGCTGCGTGCCTGTGATAACCATAGGTGCATCTACTACTGCTATGCTTAGCGTTGCCTTTGCTATGGCTAGAGGGGAGCGTGTAAGCATTTTTAAGGAATTTTTTGCGGCATTTCGCTCCAACTTCAAGCAGTCTACCTTGATTTTTCTAATTGTTTCGGCTATTGGGGGGCTGCTTTGGCTTGACTTGTTGTTTTGGAGTGCCAGAAGCAGTCAGCTTGCTCAAATTTTCCAAATCGTTACCGTTGGACTTCTTATTCCTTATTTGTTCCTTCTTATTTATGTGTTCTCCGTTCAAGCGTTTTTTGAAAACAGTCTTAAGAACACCCTAAAAAATTCGCTGCTAATGGCTTTTGCACACCCGATAGCCTCCTTGCAGCTTGCTTTGCTTTTGGTTTTTATGGTAGCTATTAATACTACTATTGTTATAGTTAATTTCGTTACTCTTATTTGTGGTGGGGCTTTTGTAGCTTATATTGCGGCTAAGATTCAGCTTGGGATTTTTGATAGGTATGTAACTAAGGATATGGGGAAATAGGACAAAAAAAGCGCCCATTGGGCGCTGATAGGCTGCTCACATTTAGAAATGTGAGCAGCTTTTTTATTTAAAACTAATGTAAGCTCGATTAACCTACATTTAACTAACCTCTTTTATAAAGCTAGTCTTCTATACCCAAAATATCCTCAATAATATTTTTGTATAAAATAGCTTTGGCACCATAAATTGCCTGGATACCTCCGCCAACCTCTAAAACATCAGTTGCGCCAATGCGCTTAAGTTCCTCTTTGTTAACAAGCTTAACTGATTTTACTCCAACCCTAAGCCTTGTTATACATGCGTCAATATCTTCAATATTTTCCTTTCCACCTAAAGCAGCCAGCACTTTATTGGCTTCTTCTTTTAAAGATGCCTTTGTTGTAACGCTTACAGCTTCGGCAGCATCCTCACCACGACCTGGGGTCATAATGTTAAACTTAAGAATTAAGAATCTAAAGGAAAAATAATACAACGCAGCCCATGCTAATCCAATGGGAATTACTAGAAGCCAGTTGGTTTTTGCAGTGCCTTGCAACACACCGAAAAGTGTAAAGTCAATAACACCGCCGGAGAAGGTGTTTCCTATAGAAATATTTAAAATGTCTGCAATAAAGAAGGATACGCCGTCCAAAAAGGCATGGAATACATAAAGAAACGGATTAACAAACAAAAACATAAACTCAATAGGCTCGGTTATACCTGTAATAAATGAGGTTAGGGCGGCACCGAGGAATAAGCCGCCATAAAGATGCCTTTTTTCCTTGGCTACACAATGGTACATAGCAAGGCAGCAGGCTGGAAGCCCAAACATCATTGTAGCAAACCTACCGGCAAAGAAACGTGTGCCTTCAGTAAATAAGCCTATATGATTTGGGTCTGCAAGCTGAGCAAAGAATATTTTTTGAGCACCAACAATTTGCTGCCCTGCCACCATTTCAACACCGCCCAGCTCTGTGTACCAGAACATAGGATAAATAATATGGTGAAGGCCAACAGCACCGCACAACCGCATAAGGAAGCCGTAGAAAAATGTTCCTACTGAACCCATTTGTGAAATTCCTGTGCCGGAAACTACAAGTAACTGCTGGAATGGAGGCCATATCAAATAAAATAATGCCCCGATAAAAATAGAAACGAAAGCGGTAACAATAGG
>CAYWBF010000324.1:0-3419 GCA_964456085.1 uncultured Eubacteriales bacterium | reverse complement strand
CCTAGCATAGGAAACTAAACGCTCCTCAAAAGAATAATAATTATACCTTGAACATACTGCTAAAATTTATAATAATAATATTACTTCATGAAGGTAAATTAATTCTAAAATATTAGAACAGGTGGTAGGAAAATGAAAACAAAAACCTCCTTTATACCTCAAAGCTTCAAACAGGGTATTCAAACCTTTGGAAGGTCTTTGCTTTTACCGATAGCAGTTATGGCTCCTATTGGTATGGTTATGGGAATTTGCGGCGCTTTAAGTCAATCTTATATGCTTGAAAAGGTGCCTTTTTTGTCAAACGGCGTATTACAGTTGATTATTACAAACCTTCAGCAAATAACAAGTATCATCTTTAACAACATTCCACTGTTGTTTGCAATGGGTATAGCTGTAGGTATGGCTCGCCATGAGAAGGGTATTGCTGTATTTGCGTCTGTAATCAGCTACTTGACCCTTATGGTGGTAATGAATGTTTATTTAAAAGCTACAGGTACACTGGCTGATTCCAAAGATATGGCACGGGTAGGTCAGGGTATGGTGCTGGGCATACAAACCCTAAGAATTGAAGCAATGGGCGGTATTATATCGGGGCTTTTGGCATCATGGGTAGCTAACCGTTTTTATAGGCTGGAGTTACCATTGGCATTTGCGTTTTTCGGAGGCAAAAAATCCATTCCTATAATCACATTTGGACTCTCCATTCCCATAGGCTTTGTTATTCCTGTCATATGGGATGGCTTAACAAAATTTTTAATTAGTATTTCCTTTATTTTCACAACAGACTATATAGGCCCTGGAATCTACTGGGTACTAAACCGTGCCTTGGTTCCATTTGGACTGCACCATGTGCTTAGCTCTGTTGTTCGCTTTTCAGAAGCCGGCGGAGTTTATGTTATAAACGGCGAGAATTTCGTAGGCGTATTAAATGCAACCAACGAAATATTGTTCAAGCTAGGACCAAATGACCCAGCCTGGAGTATGCATATGCCAAAGCTAACCAGCTACCTAGGCGCCGGCCAAATGCTTACTACATTATTCCGTGTTCCGGCTATCGGTCTTGCTATGTACAATACTTCCTTCCTTAAGAACAGAAAGGTTGCTAAGGGCGTTATCCTTACATTTGTACTCACAGCTTTCCTAGGAAACATTACAGAGCCTCTTGAATTTTCATTTGTTTTTATTGCACCGGGGCTATTTATACTATATTGTCTTATGTGTGGACTTCTTGCTACACCCTTACAGCTTTTAAATATATCTGTAGGCTACATACGTGGAACTATCTTTGATTTTGGCATCTTTGGCTTGCTTTATGACAATACTAATTGGCTTAATCTAGTATTGCTGGGAATCGTAAACTTTGTGGTGTTCTATTTCGTGTTTAAGTGGGCTATTTTAAAGTTTAACTTTGAAACTCCCGGTAGAGAGCCGTTTGAAGTGGAAGAATCCTCCAGCTTGCTTTTGAAGGAAAAGAAATATACGGAAATTGCAGCCATTGTTGTAGCAGGGCTTGGCGGTTCCGCTAATATTGAAAAGGTAGAAAATTGTATTTCTCGTCTGCGTGTGGATTTAAAAGATCCGGAGAAGGTTGATCAGCTTAAGCTTAAGGCTTCCGGTTGTGCAGGTATCTTCTTTCCACAGAAACATCATATTCATGTAGTGTTTGGGCCACATGTTGAGTTTGTTAAAAACGCAGTCGATGACTATATGAAGAAAGAGGCGTAAAGTTTTGAGAGCATTATACGATTCAAAAAGCACTTCTATTAGTGACCGTGGCATAAAAAAGCTTCTATCAAAAGAGGAAAAAATTAATTCATGGTTAATAGTAGAAGCCGCCTTGGCTAAAGCACAGGCGGAAGAAGGATATATACCTAAGGAAGCAGCTGACAATATTGTTGAAAACTGCAAAATAGAAAACATTAATATGGAGGAAATGGAACGTATCAATAAAAAAATCGGTCATGGCTTTGTACCATTTCTAAAGGTATTAATAAAATCTTGCAGCGAAGAAGGCGGCAAATACGTTCACTTTGGTGTAACAACCCAAAATATCCAGCAGACAGGTCAGTTGTATATTGTAAAAGAGGTTAATAAGATTTTTAAAACTTTTATTGCTGATATACTTGAAAATCTCTCTCAAATGGCTACTGAACATGCTGACACTGTTATGGCAGGCAGAACCCACGGCAAACATGCTATACCCATTACATATGGATATAAGGTTTCTGTTTGGATAAGCGAGCTTCTAAGCTGTACAGAGCGTTTGCAGGAATGTGAAAAAAGAGTTTTTCAAGTGATGATGGGAGGCGCTGTGGGAGCCTTTAACTCCATGGGTAAAATAGGCATACCTATTCAAGAGCGTGTGGCTAAGGCTCTACAGATGACTTCTATGGATGTTCCCTCCAGAAATATCAGTTCCCACAAGGAAGAGTATATAATGAACCTTGCTCTCCTTTGTAATGTGCTGCATAAGCTGGCTGAGGAAGTATACTACTGCGGCTTGGAGGAAGTGGGCGAGGTTTCGGAAGCCTTTCAAAAGGGAACTATCGGCAGCTCTACTATGCCCCAAAAGATTAACCCAAAGCTGGCAAAGGGAATTATTGCTAATTCTCAAAAGCTCTATTCTCTTGTAACCTTAGGGTTGTTTTCCAGTATGCGTATGTTTGAAGGAGACAGCAGCTCCTATATGCTTTTTGACGGTATGATGGAAGAAGCCTTAGAGCTTACGGCAGAGGTTTTAATGAGAGCCGAGGAGCTTACAAGAACCTTGTTTGTAGACAAGGCTCGTATGTATAACAATATTTTGGTAAACAAAGGGCTTGACAACAGCGAGTTTGTTATGATGAGCATTGCTCAAAAGCTGGGTAAGGATAAAGCCCATGAATTGGTATACGAAAAAGCTATACTGGTTCAAACAGAAGGCCAAGACTTTTTCACCTTATTAAAAAATGACCCAATACTTTCCAAGGAGTTTTCCGAGAATGAGCTGGCAGAAATGATAAAGCCTGAAAATTATACAGGGGTAAGCAGTGATATTGCTGTTACTATGGCCCAAAAGGCTTTGCAGAAGGCAGCGGAAATAAGAGGTTAGGTTTTGTAAGTTAATCAATTTTTAAAAACTGCTATATACAAAAAGCTTCCTATCCCAAAAGGGTTTGGAAGCTTTTTTTGTATAAGCTTAAATATATTTCAATATCCAAATTTTTTATTGACAACTTATAGCAAAATGTTATAATTAATATATTACATATGTAATATTTAAAGGAGGTCGATTATATGCAAGAAATTCCTTCTATTTCCGAAGCTGAATTTCAAGTAATGAAAATTATTTGGGCGAATCACCCAATAAGTACAAACGATGTGGTTGAAAAAATTTCCCAGTCCTGTACTTGGAGCCCGAAAAATATTCAAACTCTAGT
>CAYWBF010000323.1:0-3419 GCA_964456085.1 uncultured Eubacteriales bacterium | reverse complement strand
AGCTTAAGGATTTTGAGGAGAAACGCAAGTCTGAATCTGAAAAACAACTGGCTTCTGTTGCACGCAGCACTCAACAAAAGCCAGATATGCCTGAGGACGTAATTTTACGCTTGGATAAGCTGTCAATGCATTTCGGTGGACTTAAGGCTGTTGATGAGCTTTCCTTTGACGTGAAAAAAGGTGAAATATTTGGGCTTATTGGGCCAAATGGCGCCGGAAAAACTACAGTTTTTAACTGTATTACACAATTTTATAAGGCTACCAGCGGTAACGTATGGTTTAAAGCCGACAAAAACCAATGTCTGCTTTTAAATGACTACGTTGTTCACGATGTCATTAAAACTGGGATTGTGCGTACCTTCCAAAATGTTGAGGTTATCAGCGAGCTTACGATACTTGAAAACTTGCTGGTTGCTGCTCACACCCAGTATAAGTCTAGTCTTGCTGCTCACTTTATCAATTCCTCCTATTTAAAAAAGGAAGAGATACTGCTTCGAGCCAAAGCTTTGAAAATTTTAAAATACTTAAAGCTGGAGCACCTTGCAGATGTTCCTCCAGTTGGAATGCCTTATGGGGTGCTTAAGAAAATTGAGCTTGCTCGTACCCTTATGGCTGACGCCAAGCTTATAATACTTGACGAACCGGCGGCAGGCTTAAATGACGCCGAGACGGTTGAGCTTGCTCAAGTAATAAAAGAGATACGAGACGAATATGGTGTAACCATATTCCTTGTTGAGCATGATATGGGACTTGTTATGGGTATATGCGACCATATATGCGCTATTTCCTTCGGCAAAAAGCTTGCCTACGGAACTCCGGCAGAAATTCAAAAAGACGAGCAGGTATTGGAAGCCTATCTTGGAAGCGAGGTGGAGGGATGAGTTTAGCATTAGAGCTTAAGAATTTGTCTGTTTCCTACGGAGCTATTGCTGCGCTTAAGAGTGTTAACATTAGAGTAGAGGCAGGTACAATAGTTGCCCTTCTTGGAGCAAACGGGGCCGGCAAGTCAACCCTTCTCCGTGCTATCTCCGGAATAGTTAAGCCAAGCAGTGGAGATGTCTTGCTAAACGGCAGCAGCATTGCCGGCAAGGAGCCTTACAAAATTGCTCACAGCGGCATAATTCAATCTCCCGAGGGGCGTTTGATTTTCTCAGATTTGACTGTGGAAGAAAACCTTATGGTTGGAGCCTACGGTCTTAAAAAGAAAGAGAATAAATCCGTTGCTGCTCAAACATCGGAGAACTTTGCCCATGTTTATCGCTATTTCCCAAGGCTGGAGGAGCGTAAAAAACAACAGGCTAACACACTTTCCGGCGGTGAGCAGCAAATGCTTGCTATTGGGCGTGCATTAATGGCAAGTCCTACTGTTTTGCTGCTAGATGAGCCTTCCTTGGGCTTGGCACCAATAATTGTACGCAGCATTTTTGAAATCATTGAGCAAATAAAAAAAGAAGGCAACACAATACTTATCGTTGAGCAGAACGCCTATCAAACCCTTAAGATAGCAGACTATGCCTATGTACTGGAGCTTGGAAATGTTTCCATGCAAGGCGCTGCAAAAGATTTAATCCACGACGAGAAGCTTATTGAGGCTTATTTGGGCAACAAACATTAAACATAAATAATATCCTCTGGGATGTTATATAAAATTTATGGAGGGAAAGAAATGTTAAAAAAAGTTATTTCAGCAGTTATGGCTACAGTAATGCTATCCACAGTAGCTCTTAGTTCAGCTGGATGTTCCGCACAAAAAAATTCTACTATTAAAATTGGCTTAACGTGTGTAACAGTAGGTCCTTTCGCCGCTGTTGGTGTGCCTTATGGAAATTTTTACAAGGCGTTTGTAGAGCACATTAATGCTAATCCAGACAAGTACAAAGCCAGCTTAAACGGAAAAAAGCTTGAAATGATTTCCTATGACGACGGCGGCGACGGTGCTGTTGGTAAAACCTACATTGAAAAGCTTATCAATGACGATAAGGTTGACGCTCTTGTAGGCGTTCTTGGAACATGGAACATTGTAGCGGCTAAGGATGTTCTTATGAAGGCTGCTATTCCTGCTGTTTATTTTGGAACTGGCTCCTCTGCTCAAATGTTTGAACCTGCTGAGGGTGATGCACGTTATATGATGGGTGTTCAGCCTCTTTACAAAACAGAGGGACGTCTTATGTACCTTCGTACCCAAACAAGCTTTGACAACGTTAAAAAAATCGGCGTTATTCACTCTGACGCTGACGACGGCATAAGCCTAAAGGCAGGTATCGAGCAGCAGTTCTCTCTTGATACCCGTGCGAACAAGCCAGAAATTATTTTCCAACAAATCGCTTCCGGTGCTACTAAGACTGACATTACTTCTCAAGTAAACGCAATTGCAGGCTGTGACATTATCATTGCGGCTGCAAACCAAGCTCCTTTCCAAGCAATTTACAAGGCAACTCAAGAAAACGCTGCTACAAAAGGCAAGCCAATCATTACAACATACGTTAACGTTGCTCCAACAAACATGCCAGAGGAAGCTGTTGACCCAACCAACTCTGACATTTACGGCGCAGCATGGGTTGTATTCACAGAGCAACCAGGCTCCAGCCCAGAGGCTGACAGACGTCTTGCTGACTACAAGGATTACTGCAGTATAGTAGACGCTGATACAAAGAATATACCAGCTGACCAAAAAGAAGCTTACAAGACAAGCGCTTACGCTATGAGCTCTTATATTGCAATAAGAACCTTCCTTGTTGGCCTTGAACGTCTTAACGAGCAAAAATTAGACTTTACTCCTGCTAATTACCTTAAGGTTATGGAAGCAGAGCGTGTGCCTGTAGCTATTTCCGGCGGTGTAAATTACAAGGACGGATACAGAATCGGTCTTGACTCTCTATCCTTCGTTGTTTACAAAAGACCAGCTGCTGGCTCACCAGCACAAGCAGGTTCTTTTGAGCAGGTTGATGCTATGGCATCGATTGATGAGCTTTTTGGCTCTCTTAAATAATTTTAGAAATTAATATTAATTAATAAATAGGGGAATCCCATGCTAACTACTTACTGTGCTTTAAAGCCGGAGGAGTTTGCTTGGGGTTCCCTAGATTTTAGGGAGGAATAATAATGAGTGTAAACGTTGGTATAGTTGGCTTAGGCATTTATTTACCGAGTAAAACAAGAGACGCTGCCGAAATCGCTGCAATGACTAATGGCGTTTGGTCTGAAACTGCTGTGCGTGAAAAGCTTGGCATTAACAAAACATATGTGCCCGGTGAAAATGACGGTACGCAGGAAATGGGAGCATTAGCTGCTTTGGATGCTCTTAAAAATACTGGCATGGATCCAAAAGAAATAGATGTGATACTTTGTATCGGCGAGGAATGGAAGGAGTATCCTCTTACTACCTCCGCACTTTATATTCAAGACAGAATAGGAGCTGT
>CAYWBF010000322.1:0-3420 GCA_964456085.1 uncultured Eubacteriales bacterium | reverse complement strand
ACGGCAGTTATCCGTCATTTTTGCTTGACCCTCCCACAATGCTTGCGATTGTTCCCCTGCCGGACACTGCTGATGTGCTTAAGCTGCGGCTTGAATATCTCTCTCCCACACAGCGGAATACACTCACTGTTCACCCTGTTTTAAGCGGTAATGAAGCGGCTTTGATTGATAGACTTTTTAGGCATAATATATTCTCTCTTTTGTTTTCTCTTGTACTAATTTTTATGGGTGTTGGCATGGCGTTGCTTTCCCTTGTTTTTACGCCATCTGAAAAAGCAATTGTTTCGTTTCTTTGGTTGGGGCTGTTTACATTGGCAGCAGGAATATGGGTGTTTGGGGAAACAAATCTTACCGCTGTTTATATTTCCTATCCGTCAGTTTTGTATTTGATGGCATTTATAGGGCTTTTTAGCCTTTGTACTCCTCTGTTGATGTTCACACTGGTTACGCTAAATTTACATCATAAGCTGCCCCTTCAAATAATTCTGTGTGCAAACTGCATATCCGTTATTGCCGCACTGTCCTTACAGCTTACAGGTGTAATGGCATTTTCTCGAAGTATGTATTTCTTTTATAGGCTTATACCCATTACAATGGCTGTTTTAGCCTCCAGTGTTGTTTGGGAGGCAATACAGTATAAAAACATTATGGCAAGGTATTTTATTCTGCCAATGCTCACGATTTTTACTTTCACTATGCTAGAGGTGCTTAATTATCAAGTTCGGTTCACAAATATTATGTCGCTGTTCTTTCAGTTTGGTGTTTTGCTTTTTGTTATAATGCTCGGATTTATTGGCAGTATTTTTATCCGTGATGCACTTCGTACTTCTACTGAAAAATTGCGTTTGGAGTATGATGTTAAGCTTATGGGGCATCAGCTTGACACACAACGCTTGCAATACGAATTGCTTACTCAAAACGCAGAAGCGGTAAAAGCACAGAGGCACGATTTGCGGCATCAGTTGGCGGTAATTAAGCATTACACTGATGAAAAAGAAAGCGAAAAGCTTGGTGCTTACCTTGATGAGCTTTTAGCCAAAATTCCTATGGACAGGGATTTTATTTTTTGCGAAAACGGTGCCGTAAATGCAGTTGTGCTTTATTATATCTCTATAGCAAAGGCAGAAGGTATTGAAGTATCTGTAAGGCTGGCTATACCAAAGCATTGCGGAAGAGTACAGGACAGTGACTTATGCATTATTGTGGGCAACTTTTTAGAAAATGCCATTGAAGCTTGCAAAAGAATGAAGCACGGAAAGCCCTTTATAAAGCTAACAAGCCGTATTCAATACAACCTCTTAACATTTGTTATGGACAACAGCTTTAGTGGATTTTACAAGGAACAGGACGGAGTATTCTTGTCGCAAAAAAGCGGTAAGGAGGGCATAGGCTTATCCTCTGTAAAAGCTGTTGCAGAAAAATATGATGGCGGGGCTTCGTTTGAGGTGGACGAAAATGTATTTATGTCGTCTGCTTATGTGGATATGGGTGAGTAGGGTAGTGTTAGGTTAATCTAACCTGTCAAAAATTTTCTGTAAAAAATCCTTCCATGATAAAATAAAAACATGGAGGGATTTTTATATGGTAAGAAGAGAACGAATGAGCTAGAGAAAAGAGGACAGAAATAGTGAGTTTGAGCCAGTAGTTGTGCCCAAATATAATAGGGACATCTCAGAAATTGAACAAAAAGTCATAAATATGTATGTAAAAGGGCTAACAACTAGAGAGGTTAGTGAGAAAATCGAGGATATTTATGGTTTTGAAGCTTCGGCCGAGCTTGTGAGCAAGATTACAGATAAAATCCAACCGCAGATAGAGGAATGGCAAAATCGCGTATTATGTGTTGATTGGCTTTCCGGAATAAATACAAAAACCCCCAAAAACTTAACGTTTTTTTGGGGGGGGGTTATATCACGGAGAACAAAGAATTGGGTACAATGCACTTTTTCGGAACGCACGATTTCGGGTTGACTGCTCGGATTTTACCCTATCAAAGTTTTCGGCTAAAAGCTAAGTAAGCGGTAAAAAACCCTCTGCCAATAATTTAATATTGATTGACAGAGGGATTTTTTATGCGCTTAGGAATTGGTTCAACAGGGATGTTATTTTGTATCGGCATTGAATATTTACAACAAATCAATTTGTCTTGTATGTAATATCTTTAATAGAATCATCAAATGGTATGCCCCACACCGTTAATGCCTTCTTTAAAGATTTGTCTGAGGTTACTACTGATATATTTTTTCCGTCCTTGTTTAAGCAGCTTGCAGTAGCTGCAATTATGGAATCCATTGAGGCAAAGCTATATATTGTTGATGACTCAATTATTTTTTCAGCTTCCGAAAAAACAAAATCATCTAAGTTGATTACCTCTAAAAAAAGCAAAGGACTTCTTCCTACTGTAATATCTGTACTAAGCTTAATCCAGTCTTTAATTTGTTTTTGCGTCCATGCCTTTTGTTTGAAAGTAAAGTGATTGTGTCCGCAGATTTCTCCGTCTTCGGAAACAACTCGATTACATTTCTCACAACTTTTTGATTTACCGCGAGCGTGCTTCCCTATTACAGACATTATTTCTATTATGGTTACTTTAGAGATATAGCATTTAGAAGAAAGAAGTTCGTTAACTCTTTTCTCAGTTTCTTCGCTTATTGGATTTATCTTATTACCAACATAGCATAGTACCTTGAAATAAGCATTTGTATCTAATAAATATTCCTGCATTTTTATATCTCCTTAGTAGGCATTAGTCTGGATTTCCATTCTCCAGCAGTTTTTCCAAAGCCTCATTGTCCATTGGCTCTAACCTTTCACGAATAGCAGAAACAAGCTCTTTTAAGTCAGCTTCTGGACCTTTGTTAATATATCCGTCAATACCAATGTTCGTCAAAGATTTTATATCTGCAAAATCTTTAAAATTAGTATAGACAATTACATCAATGTATGGGTTGAGCTTTCTAATTGCTTTTAAAGCTTCCTCTCCATTCATTTTAGGCATTTTTAAGTCTAATAGAACGAGGTCAAACTTTTCTGCCTTAAATTTTTCAAGCCCCTCTTCGCCATTTTCTGCCACAACAGAGTCAATCGAAACAAGGGCTAATGCCTCCTTAACAGCAGAAGAAGTATCCTTTTCGTCTTCAATAATAAGAATTTTATAATTCATAGCGACCTCCTATTTAACTTTAAATTTTATAATGAATTTTGCACCCTCAGTGACTTTTGAGTCAATATATATAGATCCGTTAAACATTTTAACAATGTTCCATACTATATATAATCCAAGACCTTCACCGCCATCACCCATTGTAACATCCTTTGTTGAGAAAAATGGGTTAAAAATTTTGCGTTGGTTTTCTTTTGGTATTCCAATTCCGTTATCTGAAAAACTAACAACTATCTCACTATTTACTTTGCGGGTGG
>CAYWBF010000321.1:0-3421 GCA_964456085.1 uncultured Eubacteriales bacterium | reverse complement strand
TTTTTAAAAGTCAAGGGTGAGCGAAGCCAAGCTTTAAAAAATATTTTCCCCTCACACGTTCTTAAGCCTTCTATTACATTAAATTGATAAAAACTTAGAGAGTACCAAGCTGGGTGAGGGGAAAATATTTTTTTGCGTCCCTTTACTTTTAAAAAAGCCTTTACGTCCGTGAGCTATCGACCAAATACCTACCTATAAAATACACAAGAAAAATAACATTGCACTAATTATTGCATAAATCAATTTCATTTGCAATTATTAACTTATGTATGTATAATGGGTCGTAACAAATTTTAACTGAAAAACACTACACAAACTAAACTAAAGAAAGCGAATGACAACCGAATGTTTCAGAATGCAACCAACAGCGTGATAATGCTACTAATATGCATGGCAGTAGGCTATGTATGCTACCGCCGCAAGCTAATAGATGACCACACAACCTCAGGACTATCAGCAATTCTAATAAACGTATCCCTACCCTGCCTGCTGTTCTCCTCTCTCCAAAAACCCTTCTCCCTAAAACTCCTAGCAGAAGGAGGACTTTCAGCCTTAATTATGTCAGGCGTATTCTTATCGGGGCTTGTGTTTGCATATATTTTAGTAAAGCTACTCAAACCCTCAAAAAAAGATTCAGCCATCTGGTACTTCATAATGGTTTTCCCAAACTGCGCCTTTATGGGCGTGCCTGTAATAAGCCTAATCTTCGGCGAAGAAGCCATTTTTTACGTTTCCGGCGCCTTACTCTCCTTTAACCTTCTATGCTTCACCCTAGGCGTTAAGCTTATTAACATAGGAAACGACCAAGCCCAAAAGCTTAGTATAATTAAAGCCTTAAAAAGCCCGGCAATCATCTCCATATTCATAGGCCTAATATTTTTCCTTTTCTCCATAAAGCTACCAAACGCAATCGACGGCGCCATTAACCTAATCGGAAACGTAACGACCCCATTGTCCATGATTATTGTAGGAGCTGTCCTTGCCAAAGAGCGCTTTAGCGAGGTTTTTACCGATAAGTCCTTGTATATACTTACCTTTTTCCGACTACTGGTTATCCCAGTTATAATTTACTTCATAACCTCAAATTTTATTACGGATGAAAAAATGCTTGGGACAATTTGCATTTTATCCTCAATGCCGGCAGCTACAACAACCGCTATTTTTGCAAAGCTTTACGACGCCGATATTTTTCTTGCGTCAAAGGCGGTTTTTATAACTACGCTGCTAAGCATGGTGACAATACCTGTTGTCTCGCTGCTTTTGTAAAGGAGTTGACCTATGTTCGACGGCTTTAAAACAAGGGAGTTCAGATTTGCAGAGCTGTTTAGCTGCGCCAGATTTATTTATTCCGACAGCCTAAAACTGTTGGCGGTAATAAGCGCCGTGGCTTATCTGCCAATATCCCTGCTGATTAATATTTTGCCCAGCCCATATGACGGCATCAGTGACCTAGGCACAGAGGTCTTAGACATGGCGGCTATTGCAAGCCAGCCTCAAATTGTTTTTGACCTGCTTAAATACACTGCTGTACTGTCTCTAATATTTATTATATTCCTCCCCATATCCACAGCAGCCATAACCCATATAGTAAAAAGCTACCTAGAGGGCAGCAAGCCTACCCTTCAAGGAGCGTTGGACGCCTCTGTTCTAAAATGGCATAAAATATCCATTACTTATTTTTTGGTACTGCTTATCCTCGGCGTAGGGGTGTTTTTTATAATTGTGCCCATTATCTTCTCCGTTTATTTTGCCTTTTCAGTGAACGTTGCCGCTGACGAGGGAGTGTGGGGGTTTAAGGCACTAACACGCTCTATGGCGCTTGTAAGACGCAGATGGTTAAAAACGGGGATTTTCCTTTTGTTTCTGGGGATAACATCCTTTTCTGTTGCCATTGTATTTTCTTCTATTCCAATAGAGGGGCTAGGGCCTTTGGCTATGCCTGCACAGGTTCTCATAAGCCTTACCGCCCAGCTAATTAACTCCTTTTTTTCAGTTTTATCGGCGTTGTGGTATTTTAATAAAAAATTTATTTCTTCAAACTAGGATTGTGAATTTATGACAGCTTTTAAACTAAGCAAGGATAACAAGGCCTTTTTCAGCAGGCTTTTACTCCTTGCTTTTCCCATTATTATCCAGGAGTTTATGTATTCGGCAGTTAACATGCTGGACAACATAATGATTGGCCGCCTGGGGCTTTACGAGATTACTGCTGTAGGTCTTGCTAACCAAGTATTTTTCCTATTTATATTGGTTATGTTTGGCATTAACAGCGGCTCGTCCATTTTTATGGGGCAATTTTGGGGTAACAACGACAAGAGTAGCGTCCACAAAACCATGGGCGTATGCGTTGTACTAGGTCTGATTGGCACCCTGTTCTTTTTCGTTATGGCCTTTTTCTTCCCCCACAAAATAATGTACTTATACTCCGGGGGAAACAAGGAGGTTGACGCTTTAGGGGTATCTTACCTTAAAATAGTCTCCTTCGCCTACTTCTTCTGCGCCATTTCCGTAGCCATAAACACCTCCCTTAAAAGCATAGGCAAAACCTTTTACCCTATGCTTACTACACTGATTGCCCTTATTGCCAACGGTGTACTTAACTTTGTATTTATATTTATTTTCAAATGGGGCGTACCCGGTGCGGCTATAGCCACTCTTATTTCCAGAATATTGGAGCTTACTGCCCAACTAATTATTATCAACGTAAAACGGCTGCCCATACGAGGCAAGCTATCCTCATACTTCTCTGCCGACAGGAAATTTTTAAAGGAATATTTTATAATTACTACCCCCGTTATAATAAATGAAGCGCTTTGGGCAGTAGGTAACACACTTTATACAATAATCTACAAGTATACAGGAACAGAAGGGCAAGGGGCTGTACAGATAGCCTCTACCTTACAGCATTTGTTCATGGTGCTGAGCATGGCTTTAGGGTCTGCTACCGGTATTATGCTTGCAAACCTTCTGGGTGCTGGAGAAAGGGAGAAGGCCATTAGCTACTCTCGTAAGAGCCTTGCTGTGGGCACGGCTATAGGTATTGCAATGGGCGTGTTTATTCTGTTGGCTTCGCCTTTTGTGCTTAGCTTCTTTAAAGTGTCCGATTTGGTTAAGGGATATGCCAGAAACATTATATATATAATGTCCTTCACTATTTTGTTCAGAACCCTTAACTTTACCACCATTGTTGGTATTTTGCGAAGTGGTGGAGATACAAAGTTTTGCTTGCTTATTGACGTGCTTAGTGTTTGGTTGGTTGGAGTACCCTTTGCTTATGTAGGGGCGAAATTTTTTGGCCTGCCTGTTTACTTCGTTTATTTTCTTGCTTGCTGCGAGGAGTATGTTAAGCTGGTATTTGCTTTGGTTAGGACGTTTAAGAATAAGTGGGCTAGGAGTGTTATTAATTAGCAACAATATAATA
>CAYWBF010000320.1:0-3438 GCA_964456085.1 uncultured Eubacteriales bacterium | reverse complement strand
CAACTTATTTTCAAGCAATCCCTAAGGGTTGGAGGTGGGTTAATGAAAAAAAAAGAAGCTTCTAAAAGCCCAAAGGAAATTTTTAAAAATCTTCTTGAGCTTCCGAAAGAAGTAGTTTTTAATTTGCCGATTATAACTCTTATCGGTAAGGAGGAGCTTAATATTGAAAATTATAAGGGTGTTATAGAATATTCCGACAGTAAAATCAGGTTCAACACCTCTGCCGGTATTATAAAAATCGAGGGTAAGGGTCTGCTGCTTAAGCAGATTACAACCGAGAACGTTGTTGTGACTGGTGCAATTTTAAGTATTGAATTTATTGCTTAGGTGGTGCTGCTATGATATTAAGGCTTTGGAATTTTTTAAGAGGATTTGTAATAATAGAGGTTTATGGTTTTTCCGTGGCGAGATTTGTAAATTTGGCAGCCCACAAGGGAATTTTCATTTGGGACATGGCTAATTCTGACAGAGGCGTAACAATGAAAGTATCCATCAAGGGCTTTAGAATGCTCAAGGAATGTGCCAAGAAAACCAAATGTCATATAAAAATCGTTGGTAAATCAGGTTACCCTTTCATCGCTAACCGTTATCGAAAGCGAAAGATTTTGATGGGCGGGGTAATCTTTTTCATTGGGCTTTTATATTTTTTGTCCTCCTTTGTTTGGCTTATTGAGGTAAGCGGCAACGAAAGACTTTCCACTGCCGAGATACTGGAGTTTTGCGAGAGTAAGGGGCTTAAGCTAGGCTCCTTTAAGTATGGCGTAGATGTAAAAAAAATAAAACGAGAGCTTATTAACAGCTATGCAGATATATCCTGGGTCAACGTACATATAAAAGGTACAAGAGCCTTAATAACCCTTGCAGAAATTTTACCAAAGCAGGAAATAATAAATAACACCGACCCATGTAACGTAGTAGCTAAAAAGGACGGAATAATTACCTCCATCGCCACAACCTCCGGTGTCCCTATGGTTCGGCAGAACGATGTTGTAAAACAAGGTGACATTCTAGTAAGCGGCGAGATGTTTTATAAAAATGAATACGACGAGATTTTAAAGGTAGACTACGTTCACGCAAACGCCGAGGTTCGAGCAAAAATGTACTACAATATAAATTTTAAGGTGCCCTACAATTACTCCGAAAAGATTTTTACAGGGAAAACAAAAAAACATTTTTCCATTTCTTTGCTAAATCATAATTTTAATTTAATAAAAACTAGAATTTCATATGTGAATTATGATAGAATAATTTCACATAAGCAATTCAAATTAGGAGAAAGCTATCCTCTGCCCATTATTCTTACTACAACAGAATATAAGGAGTTTATTGAGGAGCCAAAGGTTAGATCTACGGAGCAGGCTAAGCAGCTTGCAGACAAAATGGTGACAGGCAGAATTATTCGGGAGCTTGATTTTGAAGCTGACGTTATTGACAAGGTTATGAGCATACAAGAGCTTGAGGCTGACGGTCAAGCCTATTTAGAGGTTAAAACTCTGGTCATCACCATTGAGCGTATTGACGAAAAAAAGGAGATTAATTCATAGAGGTGTTGTTTCTTCACCTCTGACTAAGGAGAAGCATATGGAGAATAACAAAAGCGAAGAAAGAGTTACTCTTAATATTAGAAGTGAGGTAATAGGAGCAGTTTTCGGAGGGCTTGACAGCAACATAAAAAAAATAGAAAGAGCCTTTGGAGTAAGCATCATTAATAGGGGCGACAGTATTCTTATTGTAGGAGATAAGGCACAGAATGCCTCAAAAGTAATAAACAAGCTAATAGCCTTCGCCGAGGACGGTAGCGACCTTTCCGACCAAAGCATAAATTACTTAATTAACGCCCTAGAGGACGAAAACTACGACAACGTGGAAAAAATAAACGACGACAAAATTTGCTTAACAGCCTCCGGCCGCTATATTAAGCCCAAAACTCTGGGGCAAAAAAAATATGTAGACAATATCAGAAAGAAAACTATTGTATTTGGTATAGGCCCAGCCGGAACAGGAAAAACATATTTAGCTATGGCGCTAGCTATTACTGCCTTTAAAAATGAAGAAGTAGGAAGAATAATTTTAACAAGACCTGCTATTGAAGCCGGAGAAAAGCTGGGATTTTTGCCCGGTGACCTTCAGCAGAAGGTTGACCCTTATTTAAGGCCCCTTTACGATGCACTATACGAAATAATGGGTTCTGAGGCTTTTTTAAGAAATATGGAGAAGGGTACTATTGAGGTTGCCCCTTTGGCATATATGAGGGGAAGAACGCTGGATAACGCATTCATAGTGCTTGACGAGGCGCAAAATACCACACCGGAGCAAATGAAAATGTTTTTGACTAGAATGGGTTTTGGCTCTAAAATGGTAATTACCGGCGATGTTACCCAAATCGATTTGCCCGAGGGCAAAAAATCCGGCTTAAACGAGGCTACACGCATACTGCAAAACATAGATGACATCGGTATATCAGTCCTTACCAACAAGGACGTAGTAAGGCATCAGCTTGTACAGAAAATAATAGAAGCTTATGAAAAATACGAAACCCCTACTAAAAAGCCAAAGCCTGAAATCAAGAAAAAGAGGTTTGTTTCAAAGTTAAGAGGTTAAGGGTGATGTACTTATGATTAAAAAGGGTAGTAGCTTTAATTTGTTACTTTTGGTTATAGCCTTTCTTGCTACGGCGTTGCTGGTAATGAGCGGTGCTTATATACAGGAAGGGTACGATTTAAAGGTTGGCTTGCCTTCCCCAAAGAAATTTAAGGCTCCAAGGCGAATAGAAAACGAAATGGCCACCGCCAGGCGTGCCCAGACTGCCCAAGAGGCAGCAGAAAAAATGGAGCCGCTCCTTAAGCGTAATACGGACGTTGACGTAAAAATAAAGGGGAAGCTTTATGGCTTTTTTAAGGAAGTAAAAGAAATAAGCGACAGCAGGTTTGAGATATTCACACCAAGCGACGAAAATGAAAACCAGCAGCAAAAACCCAAGCGCACCAACCTTACGGTTTACTTAACAGATACTCAGCTTGAATATTTAATAGGGCTTACCCAGCAGGAGCTAGATAAGCTGGAGGAGTATACCCTATCTGTGGTAACCTCCGCCATGGAACAGGGCATAACCGATGTAGACGACAAGAATATGCTTTTTATAAGAACACAAGTGGACAAGCTAGAGACAGAGGCAGAAAATAAAGCTATCTGCTTAGAAATCATATCCTTGTTTATCGAACCCAACATAGTGGTCGATGCTGAGGCTACAGAAAAAGCAAGACAAGAAAAGGCGGCTGATTTTGAGCCTGCTTATTTTATAGAAGGTCAAACCATAGTTGACGAGGGGCATATTATTTCTGAGGAAATATACGCTGTTCTTGACAAGCTTGGATTTATCAATAATGCTGTTAAGGAAAACTTTATTCCTATTTTGGGTGCCCTTATTATGGTTTTTTT
>CAYWBF010000319.1:0-3442 GCA_964456085.1 uncultured Eubacteriales bacterium | reverse complement strand
ATTATACCACAACAAGAAAAATTTAACAGTCTAAAAAGAAATATTATGCAAAAAAAATTCTTTCAAAGATGACATTTGAACTCTCTCCTGCTCCATAGAGTCACGATACCGAATGGTTACGGCGTTATCCTCTCTGGAATCAAAGTCGTAGGTGATACAGAAGGGTGTGCCAATTTCGTCTTGGCGGCGAT
The DNA here is from genome assembly GCA_964456085.1 of uncultured Eubacteriales bacterium. Taxonomy (GTDB): domain Bacteria; phylum Bacillota; class Clostridia; order Lachnospirales; family CAYWBF01; genus CAYWBF01. The sequence goes on along the minus strand of CAYWBF010000319.1, from coordinate 3,251 downwards.
ACCGCTTGCCGATAGAGCCGGCATCGTCAAATTCGCACACAAAGGCTTTGGATAAAGCGTTATAAATCTCTGCGGCTTCGTCGGAAAGCTTTTTGGACAATGGTAAAATTGCGGCTTTAACAGGTGCAAGAGCCTCATGTAGATGCAATACTGTTCTAACGTCATCCTCTGCAATCTCCTGCTCCTCATAGGCTTCGCACAGAAAAGCAAGTGTTACTCTGTCTGCACCCAAGGACGGCTCTATACAAAAAGGCACGTATTTTTCGTTGGTGGTTGGGTCAAAATATGTCATGTCGTTGCCGGAGTGGGTTTGATGCTGAATGAGGTCATAGTCCGTTCTGTCTGCGATGCCCCAAAGCTCGCCCCAGCCAAAAGGAAACATGAACTCTATGTCTGTTGTAGCCTTAGAATAGTGAGAAAGCTCCTCAGCGCTGTGGTCACGAATCTTTAGGCTGTCCTCCTTCATACCCAAGCTTTTTAACCAGTTAACACAAAACTCCTTCCAATACTTAAACCACTCAAGGTCGGTATCAGGCTGGCAGAAAAACTCCAGCTCCATCTGCTCAAACTCCCTTGTTCTGAAAACGAAATTACCCGGCGTTATTTCGTTTCTAAAGGACTTACCTATTTGAGCAATGCCGAAGGGTACCTTCTTCCTCGTGGTTCTTTGTACGTTTTTGAAGTTTACAAAAATACCCTGAGCTGTTTCCGGACGAAGGTAAACTAGGTTCTTTGCGTCCTCCGTAACCCCTGCAAAGGTTTTAAACATAAGGTTGAACTGTCTTATTTGGGTAAAGTTTTGCTTGCCGCAGGAAGGGCAGGTGATATTGTTCTCGGATATGAAGCTTTCCATTTTTTCGTTGCTCCAGCCGTCAACTACCTCGGATTTTTGCTGGAAGGCAAAAAAATCCTCAATAAGCTTGTCGGCACGAAAACGTTCCTTACACTCCTTACAGTCCATAAGAGGGTCGGAAAATCCCCCAACATGGCCAGATGCAACCCAAACCTGCGGATTCATTAGAATGGCGCAGTCCACACCTACATTTAAAGTGCTTTCCTCAACAAACTTTTTCCACCAAGCTCTTTTTACGTTATTTTTCAGCAAAACCCCAAGAGGACCGTAGTCCCAGGTGTTTGAAAGCCCGCCGTAAATTTCCGAGCCGGCATAAATAAAGCCCCTGTTTTTACATAAAGCAACAATCTTTTCCATTGTTTTTTCCATTAACTGACCTCCTTTAAACACAAAAAAACCAGCCCCTACAATTCCCATGTACTGGATAACCGCAAAAACTGATTTTTTGGCAAACTGCCACTTACTAATTCTTTGAAATTTGAATTAGTATTATTTATAAAGCGATTACTAGATAAAATTAACAAATTACCGTTTTTTTGTCAATACTGCGAAACAGGATAATATAGGAATTAGGCACTGCCTTATTTGGCAACCAACGCCGCTGTACGAAGGTTAAAATTTTTCCGAGCTTCTTCCTTGGCAAAAACCTCCGAAATTACCTCCAAGATATTTTCTACGCAAATTATTTCTATTTTTAAACTGTCAAAGCTTTTTTGATAATTAGACTTTGGAATAAAAACCTTTTCAGCCCCAGCCTCCATGGCAGCCTCAATTTTTGCCATAACCCCACCTACAGGGTGAATCTTGCCTTTCAGCGTTATTTCACCGGTCATAGCAATCTTTGAGTCAACCTCCTTATCTGTAATTGCCGAGTATATGGCTGTAAAAATTGCAATCCCAGCCGACGGCCCATCAATAGGTATCCCTCCGGGAAAGTTTAAGTGAATATCATAATCGTTTAGGTTGTAGCTCGTTATTTTAGTAAGAACGGTAATTGCATTTTCTACAGAGCCTCTGGCGGTAGAGCGCCGTTTCATTTTGCTTGCGCCGTTGTTAAGCTCCTCCTCTTCGATTATTCCTGTAACCTTTAAAATACCCTTTCCCTTTTCTTGGCTTTTTTTAGCCATAGCCTCTATTTCCATAATCATTCCGCTGGAATTGCCGGACAAGCCAAGCCCATTCACTACCCCAATTTTTTGCTCTGAGATAATTTCTCTGCTAAGATTTGGAGTATACCGCCCCAGCTCCAAAACTTCCTCCAGGTCAATTATCTTTATATGGGTGCGGTTTTCCAATGCCGCCATAGAAACGGCGCTTTGCACAATATTTACTGTATCTCTGCCGTTGCTGGAATATTTAGAAATAATAGAAGGTATCTCGCTTTCAAAGGTAACGCCGGATTTTTTTAATGCATTAGCAGCAATTTGGCAAACCTCCCCAGGCTTAAGCGCCCTAAAAAACACCTCTGTACACCGTGAGCGCAACGCATCGGGAATATCCTGTGGTCGCCTAGTGGTAGCGCCTATGAGGCGGAAATCCGCAGGTAAGCCGTTTAAAAACATATCATGTATATGCCTTGGAACATTTTTATCCTTACTGGAGTAGTAGGAGCTTGTCAAAAAAACCTTTCTATCCTCCAAAACCTTTAGCAGCTTATTCATTTGAATTTGATGAAGCTCGCCTATTTCGTCAATAAATAAAATCCCTCCATGCGCCCTAGTCACAGCACCGGGCTTTGGTTGTGGAACACCTGCCTGACCATAAGCTCCGGCGCCTTGGTAAATAGGGTCATGGACAGAGCCGATTAAAGGGTCAGCGATGCTTCTTTCATCAAATTGAAGAATTGTCGCATCAACCTCAATAAACGGTGCAGTGCTGGAAAAAGGCGAAGCCTTAGAGGCCTTTGCATTTTTAAGCGCAAGACGAGCGGCAGCCGTTTTGCCAACCCCGGGAGGGCCATAAATAATAACATGCTGAGGATTTGCCCCATATATAGCTGCCTTAATAGCCTTTATACCCTTTTCCTGCCCAATAATTTCTTCAAAGCTCTCTGGACGGGTTTTTTCCGAAAGAGGCTTGGAAAGCTTAATATCACGCATACGGTTAAGCCTTTCTATTTCTCCCTTAGAGTCCTCTGTTATTGAGCTTTTTGAGCTTTGCTGTGATTTAAGGTTTGTATAAAAATAAAGCCCTGCAATAACTGTAAATACAAGCTGTGTTCCAATAAGAACTCCGCTTAGCGCTTCCATAATATATTCCTCCATTTATAAAATTTGGCAATTAATTATTTTTATTATTGACTGATTTGAGAAATTTATAAATGTGCAGCAACTTTTTATAATAAATGTTTACCCACATAACGCAAAACAAAAAAGGTTCCGCAAAGTTAATTTAAACC